>NZ_JBXAPF010000006.1:0-43862 GCF_058803665.1 Lysinibacillus sp. GW821-FHT14F06 | reverse complement strand
CGAGAACTGCTCGGGTAAGAAAGAAAATCGCTCAGGAAGAGTCGAGAACTGCTCGGGTAAGAAAGAAAATCGCTCAGGAAGAGTCGAGAATTGCTCGGGTAAGAAAGAAAATCGCTCAGGAAGAGTCCAACTACGCTCAGGTCGCGAAAAGAACTGCTCAATAAGAGCCCCAATATCCGTAGTATCACAAATTTAAACCCTGTCTAAAAATTAAAAAATACCTATTCATCAATTAGAACTTTACATGTCAAGAGATACAATTTTCTTAAAATTAAATATTACAAAATGACTAACATTTACCAATATTTATAACTCACGTACCATCCTATAAGGTATAATTGAGAGAACAAAGGGAGGGAGTTGCAATGGGGGTCATACAAGCATTAAAGGAAACATTACCAATTTTTCATGAAATATTTAAGAAGGAAATATCTATCACATTAAATGACCGTGTGACAAGAGAAGTGCTATTTGTTTTAGATGGGATAAAAGTAAAAACACATTTAAAAGTGGGCTTTATACCAGAGGATTCATCAGATTTTCGTCGCGTTGCAAAGGGGGAATTTTTAAAGCGTAGTGTTCCAAAAGAGTATTTTGGTATCCCGATGAATAGTGAGTTGTATCCTATACGAGAAAATGGTGAAGTCGTAGGAATATTAAGCTTGCTTTTTCCACTAGAGGCGCAAGAAAAAGTCGGAGCGTTTATGGAAAGTCTACAAGCAATTATTCAAGATTTACAATTAAAAATACATACAATAGCTGCACATTCTGAAGAGCTATCCGCAACGAGTGAATCCATCTCAGAAAAATCACGTCATGCTCTTGAAAATTCCTCACGCTCCAATGAGGTGACAGATTTCATTAAAACCATTTCCAAGCAAACCAATTTACTTGGCTTAAATGCATCCATAGAGGCAGCACGTGCTGGGCAATATGGAGCAGGGTTCAATATTGTGGCACAGGAGGTTCGGAAATTATCGAGTGAAACATCTACAGCTACAGAACAAATTGAAACTTCTCTTAAGACCATCACTAATAATGTTCAATCCTTGATGGAGAGCATGGAGCAAATTGAAGTGGCATCCAATGAACAAGCCGAACTAGTGCAGCAATTTAGTGAGGCAATTGAAAAATTAAGCAATGTTAGTACCCAAATGTCGTATTATGTGAAAGAAGTATTACGATAATTGATATAAAGAAATCGTTCTTTTGCCGTTTTAACATTGGACTATTTTTGATCAAACGGGTGGTTATAATGTAATGAAAGGAACATGGAACGCTCAAGAAGTAATAGACCGTTTGATTTGAAGACAGAAACGATGCCGAGAATTGTTTTGAATAAACAATAAAAGCTAAAAACTGTTTCTGTAGCTGATGTGGGGGTTGTCTAAAAAGTCCTTTATAAGAAATCGAATTTCTTTGATGAACCTTTTAGCCAACGCCTATTAGGGCTTCCTATATATTGATCCAATTGTCGAAACATTTCTGGAATTTCGCTTAATGAGGTTTTCTTACGATAAGAGATTACATGCTGTGATTTAATTTCCTTTAAGACAACGTCAAGTGACGATAAATCTTTTCGCTCATATTCAATGGTACGTAGGCTTTCTTTAATACGAAAAAGCTTAGCCTGTTCCTTCTCTAATATAGATTGAATTTCGTTTTGCTTGACTCTAAACATACCTCGAATATGTTCTAGGGGAATATTTTCGTCCATCATTTGTCGAATTTGTTCTAATGAAAACCCCAGCTCCTTGAAAGCCAAAATGCGATGAATTTGAAACATTTGCTCAGCTGAAAAATATCGATAGCCTGAAAATTGATCGGTATAAGCAGGCTTAAGTAAACCCAATTGGTCATAGTAACGTAATGTTTTGATAGAAACTTGGCTAAGCATTGAAAACTCGCTAATTTTAAACATTGAGTATCATCTCCTTTTAGAAAATCTAAAACATCGGGCTGTGTAACGCTGCTGCTTGAAGTTTACTTTATAAGTATATCTGTCCAGTTAAGGGGAGAGTCAAGAAGTAAGAAACAGATATTAGTAAAGAACAGTAAAAAAGACAGCCTTCAGTGATTAACACTTTAGACTGTCTTTTCATCTGTTAACAGAAAATAATTTATGATTGTGTCCAATAGTTATCTAGCTCTTGATCTACATAGACCCAGCCCTTCCATGCAATATGAATCGTATCCATAATAAAATAAGGGTCATATTCATGATCGGAGAAATCAACATATGGAACATTAGCATTTGTTAATACTTGCTCCATTTTTTCATAATATTTTTCACGACGTTCCTGTGGATATTCGTTGTAGTCATACCAATAGCCATTCACAGGAATAGAGATAAATAGCGGCTTTGCACCAGCATCCTTTAAAATATCTATGACGAGCTGAAAATCCTCATATTCGGGTGATACTGTATAATCTTCGTTCTTACGAGAGCCTTTAAACTTTGTTAAATCGGCATTAACAAGACGTTTATAAAATTTATTTTCAATCATTAAATCATTAGATACACGCTTCTTGCCATATTCTTCCGCATTTTTCAATTGCTGTTCAAATGTTTGATTTGCCACCAGCTTGTCATTATTTTTTAATTTATGTGACTCTCTAGGGAAAATCGAGTAATACAAATCTTTTTTCTCCAGCAGTGCTTTTTGGAAATGGCCTGCCATCATCGCAAGGCGTCCAACAACAGGTCGTTCTTTGCCATTCGATAATTGATACTGATAGATTGTTCTTAATAGCTGATCCCGATTCACCGTCTCAAATTCTAGCAGACGCTTCATTGCACGATTTCGAACCTCTACATCAATGTCCTTATTGTATGCTAAATCATAGGCATGCAGCATGGAATAGTTAGGAGAAAAGTGAAATTCACCCATTCCTTTTTCCGTAAACCATTGAGGAGAAACGATGAAAACAATTTTTTTATCCTTTAAATTTTTCTCCTGCGTAGCAAAATTTAAAAAGTGTGTAATAGACTGCATTCCCCCTCGTCCTATCATAAATGTCGAATACGGTGCATCTGTTGCCCGTGCATAATTATAGGGGTGGAAGGGGTCAAAGCGATTTAATTCTGATGAGCCGTATAAAGGCATTGAGTTCGGCTCCTGTAGCATTCTCTCCTGTAAATACATGCCTTGGAATACTAACGGAGACATGTTCGTTTTTGCCTGTTCTACATCTTCATCTGAAATCCAAGCTTTGATCCATGAATTTGGCAAAAATACGAAGACCGCAAATAGAACAAGGGCAATGAATAGTGATAAAAAGCCTTTCTTAATCATTGTCTTTCAGCTAATTTCGCTACAATACGATTTGGCGTGTTCCATTCCTCACGATTGAAATCAGTTATTGGTACTGAGATATCAAAGCGGCTTTCTATTTCCACTAATAGATTAATGGTACCGAATGAATCAAGTAGCCCTTCTTCAAATAAATCGATATCTGGGTTTTCTACAATGATATCGTCCTCGCATAATTCCACTAGCATTTCTAAAACTTGTTGTTTCTCCATAGTTAAAATTCTCCTTTATATTTAGGCTGTGTTTAATAAAGCCTTGTTTAAAATAATTTTCCTGAAAAAATATAAAAGCCAAAACAAACAGCATTAAAAGTGATAAACACGCCAATTGCATGTGTCCATTTATTTTTCGGCCAAAGCTTACGTTTTTTGTTCCAGCGTTCAAACTTATCGAAGCTAATGATTAACAGGGCATGGTAAAGACCATAGACTACAAAGTGCCATTCTAGTCCATGCCAAATTCCCATTAAAAAGAACAGTAAAAAGAAACCAATATATGAGATTGTAAATTTATTTTTAATCCATTTTTTCTTAGTCATCCAAAGCACGAAACGCATATAAACATAATCTCTAAACCAGAATGAAAGGCTCATATGCCAACGATTCCAAAAGTCTTTAATATTGCGACTCGAAAATGGACGATTAAAGTTAATTGGCGTTTGAATGCCCATAATGCGACTGACCCCAACGGCAAAGGCACTATAGCCAGCAAAATCGAAAAATAAATAGAAGCTATACATATACATATACGCTATTTGCCCTTGAAAAGGTGTCAAATAATTATAGGTATGATTTGGCAAATAGATAAGTGTGTAATTATAGATTAAATAAGCCAAAATGAATTTATATAGAAAGCCTACAAATATATAATTAATCCCACTTAATAGTAGTTTTTGATAGTCCTGATTAGACGGAACTGCATGCATATCTTTATAAAAACGTCGCCAACGATCGATAGGTCCTGATGAAACGGTTGGAAAAAACAGTAAAAAATAGGCCAGCTCGATTGCTGAAATTTTATCCTTTATCAGTCCGTCACGTGTTTCTAAAATCATTTGAACAGATTTAAAGGTAATGTAGGACACTCCTAGGAATCCAAATAAATGATGTAGCCCAAGAATCGGAAGAACCTTTACTAGCACGAGCGGCAAGATAGACAGCAGTACAGCCACAACAAATACTGTCCCACTATTCTTTTGTAGTCGGTATTTTTGATAAGCAATGATTAATAGTAGCTGAAATACTGTAAAAAGTATGAGAGAGATTGTGCCATTTAAAGAATTACCAAAAATAAGTGCCAAAACAATAATGGAAACATAGATATTATAGCCTTTTGCAGATTTTTCACGTAATCCTAAAATAATTGTTGGCAGCAATAACATCCCAATAATGATGAAAAAAACGATATTTCCGTAAGGCGTCATACTGTTTCCATAACCGCCAATCCTTTACGGTCAACTTTACCATTTGTATTTAGAGGTAAAGTGTCCATGTATTTGAAGGTTTTCGGAATCATATAGGTTGGTAAATACTCTGATAACAACGATTTAAGCTGCTTCGTCATTTTAAAAGCAGACTCCATTAATGGCTCACGTAGAACAACGAACGCATTCAGTGAAACAATCTCGCCATCTTTTAAAACAGGTACAACAACACAGCTAGAAACAGGTGGTAGATTGCCTATTTGCTTTTCAATTTCTTCGATTTCTAAACGATAGCCATGTAATTTTACCTGAAAATCTTTACGACCTGAAAAGAACAGATAGCCATCTTTTTCATAGCCAATATCCCCAGTTTTATAAATGTGCTGCTCATTTATTGTAGGAAAGGCCTTTTGCGTTAAATCAGGTGCACCAAGATAGCCAGCACTAACAGTTGGTCCTGAAATAATAATCTCCCCATCCTCTAATAGCGAAAGATTTGGTTCTGATTGGGGGGCGATTGGTAATTGATCAAATTGCTCCAACAGTTCTGGTGTGACCTCTACAAAAGATACAGCAACGGTTGTTTCAGTTGGCCCATATAAATTAAAAATAGTTGCCTGTGGGAAGCGTTGCATTAATTCCTGTGCAACGGAGACTGGTAAAACCTCTCCACAGAATAAAAATGTATCTAAAGTGGGCATTAACTCCTGATGCCACTCTTTGTTCATTAAGCACATTTTCGCAAAGGACGGTGTGGAGGTCCAAACACGGATTTCAGCTGTAGCTAATGCATCAAATAACGACTTTGGATAAGCAATTTGCTCTTGAGTAATCGCATAAAGCGTTTGCCCATTTACCAATGCAGGGTATAAATCCATTACGGATAAATCAAAGGAGTAGGGGGCCTGATTTAAAAACACGCCAGATTCCTGTAATGGGAAGTACTTATTCATCCAATCAACAAAGTGTGCTAGGTTATTGGCTGTAATTTGGACACCCTTAGGTTTACCAGTTGAACCAGATGTGTAAATAATATAATAAACATCTTGCTCCTGAACCCACGAGGAAGGCTCTACCGAAATAGTAGAACGCTTCGTGATAATATCACTTACCTCCAACTCAGGAATAGACAATGGAGCACTTAATGATTCTGTTTTTAGTAGCATGCAGGCTTCAGAGGCTTCAATAATAAGCTGTAGTCTTTCTGAAGGTGTAGACGAATCAACTGGTACATATGGATGCCCAGCCTTAACAGCACCTAAAAAGGCAACAATTTGCAATGGTGACATATGACCGTAGACGACAATTGGCTGTTTCCTTTTTAAGTCAAGAGCTAGTAAATAATGTGCTACACAATCAGAGAGATACCAAAGCTCACTATACGTTAAGGACTCATGATTGGTTTGATATGCAGTTTTTTGTGGCTGCTGAAGTGCCACATTTTGAATTGCCGCTAATATACTTAACATCTATATTTCTCCTTTTTTAAAATTCCGTATATATAAATGGACCAGCGTTCATATCATGGAACCCATGAATAATAAACAAAAGCACCAAAATGATAAAGTAAAATAACGTAAAGCCTATAAAACGTAATAGCTCATTATTTTTAATGGATTGCATCAGTTCACCTCCAATTTAATAATGAAAAAGGATTTTAACTTTGTAAATATACTAAATATATAGATATTTTTTCAAGTTATTTTTTATAATCCTTCTATTAAAATTTTTAACACTGTTTTGACGGAATGTGGAGAAAAATGTTGCTGCATTTCGCTTTATTCATTAAATCATAAGATAAATTTAAGATTAAATTAAGGTTTGGGAAAAATTGATATTTAACAAAGCTCTTCAAACAAAAAAGTGCCATCAAAAGTTAATCAAATCAACTTATGATGGCATCTATATATTTATCCCGTTAAACGGTATGGATAGATCATTTAGTTAACAGCATCTAACACTTTTTTGGAAACATAAAAATCTGTTCCATTGTAGACATTAATGGTATCAAATGTATAGGTTTTGGTCGTATTGCTTGAAGCTTGCTCATAAATCATGATGTTTTTATTTACTGGGATTGTTAATGTAACATCTTTTTTTTGTGCAATAAATTTTGGGTTTTCATGATCTGTTCGATCTATCTTTGTCGTATAGCCCTTTTCAGTAAAGGCCTTTGTTGCAGGGATATATAAATCCTTGGTCAGCTTATTTAAATCAAAGCTCATAGATTGTGCCATTGCATGTGCTATTTCCGTGTTTTCAACAAGGCCAGTTATTGCGGAAGGGCCAAATGTATAAAGAAATACATCCTCACCAGTATGTCCGCCCGTTGTAAAACCAATATTTGCTCGTTTGGCAAGCATCTGTCCCATATCTTTGCTAAGATTCCTAGAAGCTGTTAAGGTTGTCCGCTCGTCTTTAGATAAGTCTGATAAACCATATAGTGCTGCTACCTCAATCATATTGGATTGGTCTTGCTTCAATTGGCTTAAGGCACCTTCAAGGGTCATTTTCGCTTTCTTTAATGGATTAACAAAGGCAGAAACAGGTATACTGGCATAAGTCTTTGTTGTATTCATATTGCCCATGGTAATACCGCTATTACCATGATCTGTTACGGCAATAACCGTTGTATGCCCATCCTCTTTGGCAAAATCAAGTGCTTTTTGGACAGCCCCATCAAACGCTAAAATTTCACTGATGATACCAATTGTGTCGTTGGCGTGTGCAGCCCAATCTACCTTACTGCCCTCTACAAATAAGAAGAAACCTTTGTCATTCTGTTTAAGCGTTTGAATGGCTTTGCTTGTCATTTCAGCAAGCGTCGGCTCAGATGCTCTAGTGATAGGGCGATCTATATTGTAAGCAAGGGCAGTAAGAGCAAAGCTTCCCCAAATTTTCGATGAGGTACTTTTTAAAAGCTCATCACGTGTTTTGACAATGTCATAATTTTTTTCTTTTAGGACATTCACTAAGTTCTCGCCATCTTTACGAGCATTATTAGCAGCACCAGGAATGAGAGATGCGAAGCCGCCGCCTAACACGACATCAATGTCTTGATAGACCTGCTGCTCAGCTATGTCATCATATTGGCTTCTATTTTTAACATGTGCTGAAAAGCCTGCAGGTGTTGCATGTTGAATTTCAGAAGTAGAAATCAGCCCAGTTGCCATGCCCTGCTGTTTCGCTCCTTCTAAAACATTGGCTACAGGGCGCATAGTATCACCTTTGGCTAATTGCGCTAATCCTGGAGAATTAATAACCGCTGGTAGCACACCAACAAATTTACGATTTGATTTATGCCCTGTGGCTAATGCAGTAGCAGCAGGCGCAGAATCGGTAAGGGCAGATTCTGCAGAGTAAGTACGAACTGCACCAGTTAAAATCGCGTCTAATGCCAAATTTCCACCCTTATACCATCGAGAGAGTGTGACAGCATTATTACTACTTCCATCCATCACCATCATAATAACATTTGACGGCTGAGTGTTTTTCGCAGCTTGTACTTGTGGTAGGGCAATATTTGTCGCCGAAAAAATCATTGCACTAGCTATAACCCATGAACGCCATTTTTGTAAGTATTTCATGATGTAGTCTCCTTTAGGTTTATTTCAAAAGTAGTGTAACGAAAGTGACAATCTTCATCAGCTGTGTTGAAGCGTTAAATTATAGTGCAAATTCTTACATTAAAGATCTTGTTCATACTCCTCACCGTCTACTGTTTGATAATATAAAATGCCATCAGCAATAAAGAGATTCAATACCTCTTCTTCTAGTAACACTTCCTCTGAGCCATTGCTAACATTAATTTTTGTTAGATAGCCTGCATTGTCATAATCACTGCAATAAAGCACATCCTCATAGGTAGCCAAGTAGTAGCAGGCTGTTTCTGAGATTTGCTTATTTTGCTGTGTTGCTAAATCATAGGCGTATACCATGTTGTCACGAATGCTATTATAGTAAATAATATCTTCGTCTGTATCGGCATACCACATATCATGCATAAAATCATAGTTCTTGCTTGTTGCCGCAAAATAGTTTTCTTTGACCCATAGATGATCTTGACTTAGTTTTTCATCATTCACTAAAAAATATTCGTAGGAAATTGCATAAGGTTCATTTGGATCAACATCATTCCATGTTGTATCGAGATGATACCAATTATCGTTAATGCTTACTAAATTCCATGCATGCAGTTCATTGTCGCTATAACCATATACATATTGAGCATCAAGATCTGAGGCTACCAATAAACGATAGGCGAGTAAAGCATAGGCCTGACAAACAGCCGTGTTCTCTTGAATTAACTCATATACTGTCTGACCCTCCGTAGATCCCTGCTCGGTATAAGTGGCTAATTGTACAATCATATCGTTAATAGCCTTGGCACGATGGAAGTCATCCATATCATCGGTAATATACTGTGCTACAAATTGATTGACAAAGGTATCAATTTTTTTCTCTTTTTTAGCATCTGTCAAATAGGTAATCGTAAATTCAATTAAATATCCATTGTCTTGATCCCAGGAGGTCCATTCAAAATTCAGGAAATAACCAGCCGTATAAGGATTCACATAGGAAAGTAAGCTATTCATGTCGTTTAGCTGAACCTCGAATTCATTCCAATCCAGTTTTCCTGTATAAGCAACCTCAAATGTTTTATCGAAATTAGCGATATGTTTTTCTACTTTCTTTGTAAATTGTAATAAGGCAGGGTCCTTTTTAAATAAAGAAGTAGAAAAAAGGTCTGAATCGGAAAAAGAGGCAGAGATAACTTTACTCTCTGGCTTTTTAATGTCGTCCATTGTGTTGGTCTCTTTTATGGAAGAATCCGTAGCTTCTTCAAGGTATGTATCTAGTGTTTCGGAGCAGGCAATTAGCAAGACAGATAAGCACAATATACAAAGCATAGAAATGATTTTTCTTATCATAAAGTTCCTCCAAGCAATATTTTTTCCATTATAAGCGAGGAGGATGTGTAAGTGCATTGTAATTTTCCTGTGATAAGGACAATAAGCGAAATTGGGCAATTTACAGATTATTTTCAATCTAAGTTTGTCATGGCAACCTTTTTTTGTTATAATGTGGTGTGTTGTGATGTTTCAAAGTTCGGGAGGTGCAGTGTATGCATACAGTAGTATTAGTTTCATTAATTATCATATCATTAGCGTTGATTGTAGTCGTATTACTTCAATCTAGTAAAAGTGCAGGCTTGTCAGGTGCCATCTCGGGTGGAGCTGAACAACTATTTGGAAAACAAAAAGCACGTGGTATGGATCTTATCCTTCACCGCGCAACAATTGTGTTAGCAATTTTATTCTTTATTTTAGCAATCGCTATTACAAAAATCTAATAGTTGAAGATATATCGCCTAACCGAATTGGTTGGGCGTTTTCTTTTATCCAAGGTAGAAAAGCGTAAGTGGCGGATTGAACCATTGAACAGAAGGATAGAAAGCCGAAATTGTTGGATAGGACCATTAAACAGCAGGATAGTGCATCATCACTGATGTAGAATCTCTAGTAAATGGCTATAATGGTGATAGTATGTATTGGTATGAAGGAGAGCTTGCAATGAACAAAACTTTATCTCAGCCATTTTTCTTTCAAGCAGGACCACGAGCAGTATTACTGTTGCATGGTTTTACAGGAAGCTCCGCAGATGTCCGAATGCTTGGTAGATTTTTAGAGAAAAAAGGGTATACTACATTAGCGCCTCACTATAAAGGTCACGGTGTGGAACCAGAAGAACTTATCACAACAGGACCTGCTGATTGGTGGCAGGATGTCGTAGCTGCCTATAAGCAGTTACAGGATGCTGGTTATCAGGAAATCGCAGTTGCAGGTCTTTCATTAGGCGGTGTGATGGCACTTAATGTGGCATTAAATAACCCAGTAAAAGGAATCGTTACAATGTGTGCCCCGATGACCATGCGTACAACCGACGTCATGTTTGAGGGAGTCCTGAAATATGCAAGAGACTATAAAAAATTCCAAGGCAAACAGGATGAGCAAATCGAAGCAGAGGTTTTAAGCATTGCTAAAAAAGGTATGCCATCTTTACAGGAGCTACGGGAATTTATTGCCCATACTCGTCAAGAAATTGACATGATTTATGCCCCAATTTTTGTCGTTCAAGCAACAAATGATGAGGTAATTGAGACAGAATCTGCCAACATTATATATAATCAAACTGAGTCACTTGAAAAGCACATCAAGTGGTATGAAAACTCAAAGCATGTTATTACATTAGATCAAGAAAAAGATCAGTTACATGAAGATATTTATCACTTTTTAGAAGGCCTAAATTGGGCACAATAAACAAATAGGATTTTCTCATGAAGGAGGGAAATTATGAAAGACCAAAAGGATTCACTACAAAGTCGTTTACTCGATTTTTTCGGTGAAGAAGATTATAAACCATTAACCGTTGGCGAAATCGAGGACGTATTTGGCTTTGAGGATGCTGACGAGTTTAAAGAGCTTGTAAAAACTTTAGTGCGTATGGAGGGACAGGGCTTAGTTGTCCGTTCACGTTCTAATCGTTATGGCTTGCCAGAGCGTATGAATTTACTAAGAGGTAAATTTATCGGTCATGCAAAGGGCTTCGGCTTTGTGACACCTGATATTGAGGGGATGGATGATGTTTTCATTCCCCCGCATGAAGTAAATGGTGCCATTAACGGCGATATCGTCCTGATCCGAGTGTTAAAGGAATCATTCGGTGATCGTCGTGAAGGAACTGTGACAAAGGTAGTTGAACGTGGACAAACAAGCTTTGTTGGTACATTCCAGGCAAATCGTGGCTTTGGCTTTGTTGTCTTAGACGATAAAAAGCTACCAATGGATATTTTTATTGCCAAAGGTGATACATTGGGTGCTGTTGACGGACACAAAGTTGTTGTTGAGGTCGCTACTTGGCCAGAGGATTTAAAATCAGCTACAGGCTATATTACAAAGATTTTAGGCCATAAAAATGATCCAGGTGTAGATATTCTTTCTATATTATATAAGCACGATATTCCACCAGAATTTCCAGATGAGGTGATTGCTGCTGCACAACGAGTGCCAGATGAAATCACTGAGGCTGATTTAGAGGACCGCCGTGATTTACGTCATGAAACGATTGTCACAATTGATGGAGCAGATGCAAAGGATTTGGATGATGCAGTTACTGTAACAAAAAATGGTGATGGCACTTATAAGCTTGGCGTACATATTGCAGACGTTAGTTATTATGTAACGCAAGGCTCTGTCATTGACATTGAAGCCTATGATCGTGCGACAAGTGTGTATTTAACAGACCGTGTAATTCCAATGATTCCACATCGTTTATCGAATGGTATTTGTTCCTTAAATCCTCAGGTCGATCGTTTAACATTGTCCTGTGAAATGATAATTGATGCCAGTGGGAATGTGATTTCACACGAAATTTTCCAAAGTGTCATTAAAACAACAGAGCGTATGACGTATAAGGACGTTTACAAAATATTAGAAGAGCAGGACGAGGAGCTAATTGCCCGTTATGAGCCTCTTGTACCAATGTTTAAAAACATGAAAGAGCTATCATCAATTTTACGTCATAAACGTGAAATGCGTGGAGCAATTGACTTTGACTTTAAAGAATCCAAAGTTATTGTCAACGAGGATGGCTGGCCAGTAGATATTGAATTACGCGAACGTACAGTAGCAGAGAAATTAATTGAAGATTTTATGCTAGCTGCCAATGAAACCGTAGCAGAGCATTTCCACTGGATGAATGTACCATTCCTATACCGTATTCACGAAGATCCAAAGCCAGAAAAGCTCCAACGCTTCTTTGAATTTGTCACGAATTTCGGTATTTTAATTAAAGGTACTGGCAATACCGTTCATCCTAAGGCTTTACAAGATGTTTTAAAGGCAATTGATGGTATGCCAGAGGAGCCAGTAATTTCAACAATGCTCCTACGCTCTATGCAGCAGGCAAAATATTATCCTGAAAGCCTTGGTCACTTTGGCTTATCGACAGATTTCTATACACACTTTACATCACCAATTCGTCGTTACCCAGACTTAATCGTGCATCGTTTAATCCGAACGTATTTAATTAATAAAGATACATCGAGAGAAACGGTTGCACAATGGAGTATGGCAATGGATGAAATTGCTGACCATACATCAGAGCGTGAACGTCGTGCTGTCGATGCAGAGCGTGATACCGATTCACTGAAAAAGGCCCAATATATGTCCGATAAAATTGGCGAGGAGTTCGAAGGAATCGTCTCATCCATCACAAACTTTGGAATTTTCGTGGAGCTGCCAAATACGATTGAAGGACTTGTCCATATTAGCAATATGACAGATGACTACTACCGTTTTGACGATCGCCAGATGATCATGATTGGCGAACGAACAAATCGTCAATTCCGCATTGGCGATGAGGTCATGGTTCGTGTAGCAAATGTTATTATTGAGGAGTCATCCATTGACTTTGAAATTGTTGGAATGGTAACTTCATATGGACGAACACGCAAAGCAGCCCCTACTGTTATTCACGCCCGTAAAAATTACAACGATAACAAAGGCGGTAGTGGCAGCCGTAGAGGTAGTCGTAACGAGGACGAGCGAGGTGGCCGTGGAGGTCGCAGAGGCGGTCGCAACGAGGAAGAAAGAAGCAGTCGTGGCAGTCGCAGAGGTGGACGCAACGAGGAAGAACGAAGTAGTCGTGGCAGTCGCGGAGGCGGTCGCAGCGAAGAAGAAAGAAGCAGTCGTGGCAATCACAGAGACGTTCGCAACGAGGAAGAAAGAGGCAAACGAGGAGAGCGCAGTGAAAGCGACCGTGATCCTAGAGGCAGCCGCAAAGATAGCTCAAGCCCAGGTCCTAAAAAACGCGTGAAACAAAAGCAAAAGTTCTATGAGGGCATTGCTAAAAAAGGCAAAAAGAAAAAATCAAAACGTAAATAAAGTAAAAGTATAGGTGAAAGTACCAATAAGCGCTTTAAAGCAATTTGAAGCGGGTGCTTTCACTTTATCAATAAGAGCAGGTTGATCCTGCTCAACCTTTATGTAGAGGGTGAATAATATGGCAAAAGGTACTGGGAAAGTATTAGCACAAAATAAAAAAGCCGGGCATGACTACTTCATTGAAGACACAATTGAAGCAGGCATGGTGCTAACAGGCACAGAAATAAAATCCATCCGTGCAGGAAGGGTTCAACTAAAAGAATCCTATGTCCAAATCCGCAACGGTGAAGCATGGATCAGCAATATGCATGTCAGCTCATTCGAACAAGGCAACCGCTTTAACCATGACCCACTGCGCGCCCGCAAGCTACTGCTTCATAAAAAGCAAATCGGCGAGCTAGTTGGTGCCGTTAAACGAGACGGCTACACAATCGTCCCATTAAAAATGTACATTAAGGACGGCTACGCCAAACTCCTAATCGGCGTAGGTAAAGGGAAAAAAGATTACGACAAACGCGACGACATGCGCAAAAAAGAATCAAAACGCGAAATGGAACGTGCCTTTAAAGCGAAAAATCAATATTAATGGATTGGGAGAAAGCTCACTGTTGCTGGTGAGCTTTTTGCTTTGGGTGTGGTGGAGCGGGTGAGAGCGTAGTGCGTGGTGAGGCGGATAGATTGGGGAAAGCGACGGATAGGGGTTGAAATGTGACGGATAGAACTGCGAGAGTGATGGATAGAATGGTGAAATGGATGGATAGGCTATGATGTTTGCGCCAATTTTTTCTAAGTTATCGGGATACTTGAACTATCGTTAGTTTTGTTTTATAATAAGTATTACTGATTGCCAGATTTCATGGAAGCGTACGTTAAGCTCCCACCGTACTAGAAGCAAATCTAGCTCTTTGTTTGAACGAGGCCAAGCGCTTCGATTCATATTCAAGGGGACGTTACGGATTCGACAGGGATGGTTCAAGCTTTGGTCGCGCGTCGGAGGTCTCGGCTCCGTCATCAACGGAAGTTATATAATAACTGGCAAACAACAAAACTTAGCTTTCGCAGCGTAAGCTCGTAAGCGCTCTGCCTCTCTATCGCCCATGTAGAGAACGTGGGGCCCAACTTTAGTGGGATACGGTCGATGGTGCCACCTGAGTCACCGACAAGAGATTTCCAGGTTAGCGTACAGGACGCCTGTTTGTCGGCATAATGCTACGTGAATCGTAAATAGGCAAACTACACGCGTAGAAGCTGAAGTATTGGAGTTTCTGGACGCGGGTTCGACTCCCGCCGTCTCCATAATTGAATTTTCTAGAGTTGTCTAGAGTGGTCAAAACCCTTGTAAATCAAGGGTTTTTTCTATTTTTGTTGTACTGAGTTTTCTGGGCTTTTCAGCAGAAACTGGCTAAAAAACTGGTCACTTTTGGGTCAAGTTTATGAGTTTAAGTACGTCACAAACTTATTAATTGTATCGTTTTTTGCACGCTTTGATAGGTGCGTATATATGTTGAGCGTTGTTTGCACATCTGTGTGACCTAATCGTTCTTGTACTTCTTTGACACTTGCACCTGCTTCGAAAAGTAAAGAGCAATGCACATGACGAAATGAGTGAACATGTGTATAGGGCAAGCTGTAATTGTCGATGATTTTCATGAGCCATTTTCTAGGAACCGTTTGTTGCAATAAGCCATTTTGTTCGTTTGTAAACATTAATTGGCTTTTATCTTTCGCATTTGGAAATTTAACTTGCTGGATCTTTTTCCATTCGGATAAGATGTGGCATGTTTCATCATCGATTAAAAGCTGGCGTATCGTATCGGTTTTCGTTGATTTAATATAAAGCTTGTTATTTTTACCTCTTGAAAGAGCTTTTGTAATGAGCAGTTCCTTTGTATCGAAATTTAAATCCGCCCAGGTTAATGCAAGTGCCTCCCCTTTACGGATACCTGAAAAAGCAAGTAGGTAGAAAAATGCGGTTATTTGAGCGTTACCATACTGCTTTAAGCATTGAAGAAAGTAAATTAGCTGCTCTTTTGAATAGTAGTTGACCTCGGTATCTAATACAGTAGAAGCTTTGATTTTTGGGAGATCCACTAGCTTGAATGGATTAGAACTGATGTAATCACGCTTAATAGCAAAATCAATTACTTTAGATGCGTAAGTTTTAACCATTCGAAATCTTTTTAGTTTCAAGGAACAGTCATCAACAAAGCTTTGGCAGATTGCTGCACTCAATTTCTCAATTCGATAATGCCCAATTGCGGGTAGAATATGGTTCCTGAAAATGCCTAGGGTTTTGACAAAGGTGCTTTCTTCGACAGTTCTTTCGTAGTGCTGAATCCAGACATTATATATATCCTCGTATGTTTCTGTTTTAGGTTTCTTAAATTCCCCTTTACTAACTTCGACTCTTAATCGAGCTAAGGCAAGATTAGCCTCTTTTTTTGTTTGAAAGCCGCGTCTAGTAACGTGAATTTGTTTGCCTGTTTCGCTATCCATTCCTAAATAAAGCTTAAACATGTAGTAGGTTTTGCCATCTTTTTTTGTATATGATTTAATATTGTCTTTCATTGAAATGCCTCCTAGAACCATACAGGGAAACTAGGGGTAAAGTTAATGCTGCGATTAACTATATTGTAAGTATAGCGTATAAAAAATGGTTTCCCAATAAATCAGCTACCTTTATTTTGGTAGCATTTAATGTAGAAATAATGATGATAGTAAAAAGGCTATTCGTAATTAGTGGTTGAATATTTGCAAAATATTTTATTACACTACACAATTGAAACAAACGATGCATAAAGGGGGGATTATTTTGGGTACACAAAAAATAAATCTCTATGTGGATGATTTAAGAGATTGTCCGAGTGGTTTTGTTGTGGCAAGAACGTTTCAAGAAGCAATTCACTTACTTGAAAATCACGAAGTAGATATGCTTTCTCTTGACCATGATTTAGGAGAGGATCTACAAGGTAATCTATTGCCAACAGGTTATGACTTAGTAAAATATATTTGTGAAAAAGGGTTACGGGCAAACAAAATATATATTCATACGGACAACCCTGTTGGTAGAGAGAATATGTATCACACACTACGTGGAGCGAAACGGAGAGGTTTCATTGATTCAGATATTGAAATTTACCATTATCCGATTACTAAAAATAAGTACTCTGGTTAGTTAGTTGTAAAATTTTTGCTACACTTTCGTTTGGAATTATTGAGTGCTTCATAGTATTTAAATAACGTTCCCAGATACTTTTGGAACGGGATTGGACTGGATTAGGTGGTGCATGTTTTAATTATTTTGGATAAACCTTCTCAAACCGAGTACAAACTGTCAGCATATCTTCCGTAAACTCCAAGTTATACTGAGGCAAAATGCGGCTAAAGAATGCCACATGTACTTCCTTCCATTCCTCATATGTACCTTCGCCTTCCGCTAGTGCAAAGTCTAATGGTACCTCGTTAAACGGATAAATATCGATGGCATAGGATTTTAAAATTGCAACTGGCTCATTGTGATTGTTCAATGCAATTTGATAATCGCCCATTTTAGGTAGTGGATTCCCCTCAATTTCATATAATGGATAGCTTAAGCATGTTGCTATTTTTATTTCATTCATTACTAAACTTGTAAGCAAATTTGCTTTCTCCCCAAATTGTAGTGTTTCCGTATAACGAATGTTTTCCAAACCTTCTATTTCACAATAATTTTGCCAAAAAGCTTCGATTTTGTTCATTGTAATAACTCCTTTTATTAAAATTTTACCCATTGTTGGGACATTAGTATTGTAGAATCGTGAGGTGTATAGTAAGGGCGAAGCAATGATGATAGCTATACGATTTTCAACACTTATCGTATCTGTAATTGCATTGTCATTTGCTTTTACAAAAAAAATAAACCGCCCTCGCCCCCAAAGTTGAGTAGTGGTTTAATTTTTTACTTTTTATTTGCGAATCGTCTTTGGATCGATTCTGCTTATTGCTAAGATTGTTTGGTGTACCACCACTAAACAGTCTTATTTATAATCTCTTCACACCGGATTATAGCGTGATTTTTGAATTTACTCAATATACTTTGAATTGATTTATTAATTATGTTGCTCTCAATAATGTATGATTTAGCCCTAGTAAAATGTGTTATTATATGATTCTTTAAAATGATTTTTCGGAGCATCTCAGAGCGTTATTTAATGTTAAAATTGAACCAACCTTGTCTTAAAGGAGAATTTTAATGAAAAAGCTATACAGGAGGGTCAAACATGGGCTTGAAACGTACTATAAAGAGAAAATCTACACAGCCTCACACCAAAATAACTAATTTTGGATTTGATAACACGATTAAGAAAATTGATAAGGCGATTGCTCTGCTTGAACGAAAATAGCTCATTTAGTAAGCTTAAAAATTAGAAATTACTTAAAAAGTTCTTTGTGTGTATTTAAATTAATTCAAAGCGACATTTGAGGACATTTTGCAATTAATCCATGCAAAAAATAAACACAGAAAAACCGCAGCACTCATGACTTCGATTTAAAATAAGCAAAAAAACTACAGATGATAGAACATCCGTAGTCACTTTCACTAAAAAAAGTAAACCGCCCTCGCACCCAAAGCCGAATAATGATTTACTTTCCTCGCTAATCGCCTATAAAGCACTTTTAATATATCAAAAAAAGAACGTTTGTTCCAATGGATTTTCTGTATTTTATTTTTTCTAATGTCGGTCGGTAGTAAATATATGTACAATTTTCTCGTTTTTTGTCTGTACCCCAGGTAAAATAAAAAGATTAAAAAACCTCTTTTGTATTTGTCCTGTGGAGAACGTTTAATTTATTCGACAATCTAGTTTATTTACCTACCAATTGAATATCGCGATTCAAAGCATGTGGATTGACGATACGAACACACTATGAAAGGAGCGATTCTTTGCAAGCACAGCAAATTAAGCACGATTTAGCAGTAGCATTACAAGACGATTTCAATACACATAACCTGTACAAGCATGTAGCTCAGACGATTCGAACGCTACTTGACGCTCAGCTAGATGAAAAACAATATGTAGAATGCCATTTTAATGACTACATGGTGAAGGCTGGGGTAATAGAGCGTTCCGAAAATAAAGAACTCTCTATTATTGTTCTTGTATTTCGAGAAAATATTAACGGTGAAATATTGATTCAACTAAATATCGCTGGCAATTGGTTAATCTTGTACAATCAGTTTTCAAATGCAACGATTGAGATCATTGATTGGCGAAAAATAGAGTAGATGCATATTTTGCATCTCTTTTTTTTGCACAAAATGGGTAGGGGAGATTTAATACATGAATAAATACGAAGGGTGTATGCTGCTGTTTAAGCTATAGTATAAAGTTACTTTCTAAACAATTAAAAACATGTCTGATGGTGTATTAGAGAATATCGCAGTACACCACTTTTATAATATAATAGAGGAAACATTAGATATTATGGAGGTGATTGTATTATAAAAGAAGAAACAAGAGACATATTATTATATATTGCATCAGGTTTTTATTCGAGTATGCAACAAACCGCTAGATGCTTAGCCTACTTTTTTATCGTTTTCTATGTTCCATATGTGCTCGCACATTGGGTGATGGTAACATATGCACAGGTTGATCCGCTACAATTCATACATGTATATGCGTATACAGTGACGCTGGCATTCCCATTAATGATGATCGTATCGCATTACATTCCAATGGAGCTAAATTTTGAAACGATGCAATTTGAGGTCGTTGACTAAATGGCTCTCAGTTGAATCGGGAATTAACTTTAAAAACAAACTTATCCATCTGAATTCATCTCATGCTTATTGGTCATATAGGATTGATAAGCTTTTTTTATGATTAAATACTTTCTCTCTTCAATTTACATAGGTATTAATTTTTTGGACATTAGTATTGTAGAATCGCGAGGTGTAAGTTGTTGGTAAGGGCGAAGCAATGAAGATGGCTATACGTTTTTCAACACAATCGTATCTGTAATTGCATTGTCATTTGCTATTACTAAAAAAAATAAACCGCCCTCGCCCCCAAAGCTGAGTAGTGGTTTATTTTTTGCTTTTTATTCGCTAATCGCCTTTGAATCGATTTTGCTTATTGCTAAGATTGCTTGGTGTACCACCACTAAACAGCCTTATTTGTAAAATTATAGCATGAACTTTGAATTTTCTCTATACGGTTTGGATTAAATTATTAATTTTAATGTTCTCAAATTTGTGTGATTTATCCCTAGTAAAATGTATGTTAAGTAACATTTTTACTACTCCTTTTAAACGTGAGTTATGCCCGCAGAGAATCCGTGTAAAGTACACGAGTAAACTTGCTGTCTCGATAATCTTCTCTACCAGAATGGTCTAGTATTTCAGTTGCGATTAGGCTCACATTTCAATCGCGAAATACACGTCTATAAAACCATCGTTTAGTAGACGATTTGAAGATGGAGCTTAAATTAACGTTTAGGCTTCCTTTTTTATTGTATTTGTCTATAAACTCGTCTATTGTTTATTTTATATAAAATATATAAGTTAATAGATTGAGGTGTCGAAAATGGGACGTGTAATTGGATATTGTCGAGTTAGTACGGAAGATCAAAATTTAGATATGCAGGAGCAAGCAATTGAAAAATATGCTAAAGAAAAAGGATTAGAACTAATCATGTATGTAGAAAAGATTTCTAGTCGTAAAGTAGAAAGGCAAGAACTTGAACATGCTATAAAAGCTGCAACTAGTGGAGATTTATTTGTTGTGTTTAAATTAGATCGTTTAGCTAGAAGTACTAAAGAGTTATTTACATTAACAGGTGAATTAAATGAGAAGGGCGTAGAATTTGTTTCAATTAATGATGCATTTGATACTACTACTCCAACAGGTAAAGCAATGTTTGGTATGTTAGCTGTATTTGCTGAATTTGAAAGGGATATTATTCAGCAAAGGACAAAAGCTGGATTAGAAAGTGCTAGAAAACGCGGGCGTGTTGGAGGCAGACCCGCTATTGATGATAAAGTAAAGAAGCATGTACGAGCATTGTTTGAAGCAGGAGAAAGTGCTACAGATATTGCAAAGGAGTATGGTATTGGTAGGGCAACCGTATATAAAATTATTAAAAATAATTAAATGTAAAGTAGGGGGAACTTGTATTAATGATTTGAGAGCGTACTGCATGACATCACTTCTAAGCCACCAGCAACAATTGAGACAATTGAGTGAAGATAATTAATAAAAATATAAAAAGCCTGGTAGAGCCTTATCTAATAAGGTTTCTGCCAAGCTTTTTTTATAATTAATATATAAATAAAAGGGTTAGTTTTGAGTATTTTTATACTTTTTGCGAATACCTGTAAAAAAATTAGAAAGAAAAAATGCCAAAATACAAATGTACTTTGGCATGAATTGAGATTCAACTAAGAATCCCTTTTGCAGTATCATTAAATTACTCATCTGATAGAGTGTGTAATTCAGGAATACAATGAATATACGTATCTATCGTTGTTGCTATTTTTGAGTGACCTAAGAAACGTTGAATAAATTTTACATCATTCGTTTGATAATAGATACGAGAAGCACAACTGTGACGTAAGCCATGAACTGAAACGAGCTTTAAACCATGTTGGATTTGGAATCTTTTTAACCAGGCATTTAACTTGCAGTTATTATAAAAAGTATTTTTATTGTTTGGAAAGATAAACTGCTCGCTGCCTTGATGCTCAAGATTTTGCCACTTTAATTGCTCTGCTTGATATTCCTTCCATTTTAATAATGCTTGGAAAGTTTCCTCATCAATATCAAGTGTTCTTTCCTCCGTGTTCTTTGTACTTTTAATATAGGGTTTATTCCGTTCAGCTGTACCAATAGCTTGATGAATAAGAATTTTTTTGTTTTGAAGATCAATATCTTGCCATTGCAGTGCAAGAAGCTCCCCTTTGCGTAATCCTAAATTTACAAGCACGAGGAAAATTGCAATTTTTGAAATATCATCTGTTGCTTTCAGTTTTTGAATAAATACATCCAATTCATCTGGTGTATAGAACAGTTTTTCAGTTTGTTTATTACCATTCTTACGAAGTGCCATTTTTTCATTAGAACGCAATTCCTCGAGATCAACGGGATTTTTTGAAATAATTCCATACTTGACTGCATGTACTAAACATTTGTTTAATTGACTCGCTACCTTTGAAGGTCTTTTTAACTTCTTATCCCATACTTCAAATGACCGTAAAGTATCTGGGTAGGAAATATTTTTAACCTTTAAATTTCCATAGAAGGGTAGGATGTGATTTTTAAACATTCCTTTAATTTTCCCTAAAGTACTTTTTTCGATACTACTTTTTTCAAGGTGTTTTTCATAGCGATTATGATAGAATTGCTCAAATGTAATATTTGAAATATCAGTTGCACTTTTTTGTAGTACTCCCGCTTGTTTTTGGGCATAAAAAGCTTTTGCTTCAGTTTTTGTTTTAAAACCACGCCTTGTAATGTCGATTTGCTTTTTCGTATAAGGGTCGATACCCCCATACATTTTCACCATATAATGAGGAACGCCTCTTTTCATATATTCTTTAACTGCTTTGTCCATTGTTGTCATTAGAATGATCTCCTTTTGTGTTTTCCATTATTTTTTATGCTTGTACATTTTTTAAAAAGTGATTGATTTCCGTTTTGGAGAATCGCTTGCTGCGACCAATTGAATTTCCTTTAAGTCCTTGATCAATAAGCTTTTGTAAACTTTTATAGGAAATTCCGATATAGTCGCAAGTTTCTTGAACGTTCAGCCATTCTTTAGCTGCATGCTCATTATGCTGTCCAATTGTTTCACCAAGTTTTTTTTCAAAGATTTTTTCAAAGTTTTTATCAGGAGAATATCCAAGCTTTTTTCCAAGGTAAGAATCAAGCTTTGTATCAAGGATTAATTCGATATTTTTTACAAGGATTTTCTCAAGGCATTGTGTAATTAAGTTTTCCATTTTTTCTTCGATTGATTTTTCAATAGTTTGTTCCAAATGTTTGTTCCTCCGTAATAGATGGTAAGTGTTGTTATGTCAGTAAAGAATTGCTACTCCATGCTATACCCTTGCAGAAATGAATATTCATAAAAAAAGTGTCGGACACATCTGAATGTCGGTTATAAGATGTGAAGCCAGCCGAAGTATAGATACGACACTCTACAAACTTGCAGAAATGAATATTCATAAAAAAGTGTCGAACACATCTGATTGTCAGTTATAAGATGTGAAGCCAGCCGAAGTATAGATACGACACTCTACAAACATGCAGAAATGAATATTCATAAAAAAAGTGTCGGACACATCTAAATGTCGGTTATAAGATGTGAAGCCAGCTGAAGTATAGATACGACACTCTACAAACTTGCAGAAATGAATATTCATAAAAAAGTGTCGAACACGTCTGAATATCGGTTGTAAGATGTGAAGCTAGCTGAAGTATAGATACGATACTCTACACACTTGCAGAAATGAATATTCATAAAAAAAGTGTCAGACACATAGAACCAGCAATTCATCAGCACTCTAAGTACGACAGAAACCAGGATTAAGATAATTAAATTGTTTACTTCTAAACATTTGAATTACGTAGCTATGTTGTTTGATTGGAAACTTTATATTTGAGGAGAAGGATTACAGAGAGATGTTTATTTTGTATTTTAGGGTTGGAACCGACAGAAAATGTCATATAAAGTATAAGAAAGTGGACTCTAAACGATTTGAAGTAATGAAAGTAATTCTAAAATCTTAGGGGAAGACTTGCATCAATTGAGGTATAAATACCGATTTCTTTTAATTAACAGTGATTTGATATTCCATGATACGTGCTAGTTAACGAAATGGTATTAGCGTGCTTGGAGCGAATGTAATCTGTAAAGCTCGCTTGTAGTGATCCGAGAACAAGTAGGCTTACGTACGCACGAATATACGCCAATATCTGCTTCTAGTTCGAAGGAGGAAGCGAGTGCGTGCACATATAGGAATTTGGTGTACACAGTTGTAACATTTTAGACGCGATTGTGGCATTCCTGCTGTAAAGCTAAATAAATTATAAGCCAGTAAATTTAAATAAGTAGGGGATATAAGAGCATTCAGATCAGCAGATTCATTTGAGGTCTAAATGCCTTTTTCTTTTTAATTAAAAGTGTTTGGGTTTTCCATGATACGTGCCATTAAACGAAATGGCATAAGCGTGCTCGGAGCGAGAGTAATACGTAAAGTTTGCTTGTTATAGTGATCCGACAACAGGTAGGTTTACGCACGTATGAATACATATACCTGCCTCTGGTTCGAAGGGAAAAACGAGTGCGTGCACACATATAGGAATTTGTTGTACAGAGTTGTCACATTTTAGACGCATTTTTGACATTCCTGCCGTAAAGTGAACTAAATTAAGAGACGATAATTTCAAACAAACAGGGGGTATAGGTACATTCAGATCAGCAGCTGCATTTGAGGTCTGAATGCCTTTTTCTTTTTAATTGATAGTGTTTTGGTTTTACATGGTACGTGTATTAAACGAAATGGCATAAGCGTGCTTGGAGCGAAAGTCATCCGTAAAGCTCGCATTAAGTGATACGCCAATAAGTAGGTTTACGCACGGACGTATGTACATCTATACCTGCCTCTAGTTCGAAGGGAAAAACGAGTGCGTGCACACATATAGGAATTTGTTGTACAGAGTTGTCACATTTTAGACACAAATTGTACACATTTATAGCACTCCTGCCGTAAAGTGATCAAAATCAGAAGACAATAATTTCAATCAAATAGAGGCACTAGAGCATTTAGATTAGCAGCTACATTTGAGGTCTAAATGCCTTTTTCTTTTTAATTGATAGAGTTTTGATTTTATACTGCCAAAAAGTTATATAACATTTATACAACTTATATCGAAAAAGTCATAGGGTGGCTCTCGAATAATAGTGCCGTAATTATATGAAAAATGATATAAGTTATACAACATTTATATAACATTTATACAACTGTTATATAAGTTTGAAGAAAATTCAATAAGAAGAGAATGACCGAAAAAACTACAACTAGATTCTTCCAGTGAAAAAGCTCATACAGAGCAAAATAATGCAAAAAAAGTTATATAACAATTATATAACTTATGCAAAAAACAATATAAGTTATATAACTTCTATACAACTTATATCAAAAAAGCCATAGGATTTCTTGAATATTCAAGCCGCATTTATATGAAATTGGTATAAGATATACAGCATTTATATGAATAGAGGGAATTATCATTGGAATAAATTGACTAGAAAAACTATTGAATCATTCCTCCAGGACAAAGGGGATTAATTAGCGATGGAAGGATTCGACTAAAAAAACTATTATTTGATTCCTCCAGGGATTTTAGCCTAATTAGAGCTTAAATTCTGAAAAAAATTTCGGAAAAAAGTTGAAAAAAATATTTCATTTTTTTATTGTAAATCCTTTAGTATCAAGGGATGAAGGGCAAAATTGCTTCGGCAATATCCCCCTATCCAATCGCTTACACATAGGACAAATATTGCATTACTAAACTTGCTGACATGGTTGAAGTTAAAACGGGAAAGTAGAAACGATTGCTTTCCGAATTTAGTGAAAGGATGGAGTATTTACAAAAATTGTTCAGCAGCAATGTGGGAAAAGACGACTTTCATTAATTAAGAAAATTGTGGAAATTAACAAGTGGATTAGTCGTGATAGAAGGGGCGATGCATAGTCTCAAAAAAGAACAACTTCCCTATAGGGGAAAGTCTGTTAAAAAGGAGATTGAATTCATACATAGATTATTTGACGTATTATCATAATTCATAGATGAGAAGAATGAGGTGCTATGTTTCTGCAAAATCATATTTGCACCAGAATCATAAAAAGAACCTCCAACAAATGTAGAATATCTACTTTTGTTGGGGGTTAAAATTAAACAGCAAAATTTAATTTTTCATATGCCATTCAATTATACTTTTTATAAATTGCTTTAATTCGTTATTTTCTTCATTGATCTGTAAAGGAATAGAACCTACGCCCGAATTAGGATTAATGCTCTTGTTTGAATCATTGAAAACTCGACTATCTGTATAGATAATCTTTTTTGAATTGTCATTCCCAGGATACAATACATAGGCACCAATAGTACCTATAATCCCATCCCGATATGCATGCATAGACTTTAAATCTTCCTCTTTAGCATACCGTTTTTGTTCTGTCAGCTTTTCTTCATCAATATCAAACAGTTTCATTTTAAATTTCGTATCAAAATGGTACATTGCAAGTTGCCCATTATGCTCAATAAACAATGAAAAATCTGGATTTTGTGTAATTGCATAAGACGTACTTTGCTTACGCGTGTAACTTCTTTGGAAAGAAAGCGTCGTTGTGGGATAACCCTCTTTTGAGTATTTATACTTAATCTTATCATTCGCTTCATTTAAAACGACTGAATAATTTTTATGACTGATGCTCAACTTTTCCTCTTGTGGATCAACTCCATAAATTTCTTTCAAGTAGTCGTCTAAATAAAACAAAGCAACATACTCATATAGTTTATCAATTGATTTATTTTCAAAAAGCTCGACGAAATCGTTCTCATCGATGCTATGTTTCGGTATCGACTTCATATTTAAATAGAAATTATACAATTGCTTGTACCCTGACCGCTTTGTTAAAACTGTTGAACTTCGGTTGATAACACTTAACCGTCCAACCTCTTGGAAAAATCGTCCTTTAGTAATCCTTGAGAGCTGTGCCTTATACCCTTTTAATTCAATGATGAATTCTTTATTCACAATTTTTTCTTTTGCTGCATGTTGCTCGAATATTTTAATATATTCAGCGAGAATTTTTATACATTGTTTTAAAAAGAACAATACAAATTGATTTTCATTATTATCATTACTTACAATTTTTTCATACTCATTTATTTTTTCTGGATAAAAGCCTTTTAACTTTTTTACGATTGGTAAATCTCTCGAACATTTAACTAACGGTGATTGCCCTGAAAAAGCATCAATCATATTTTCTGATGAAAATTGTGTAACCTTCGAAAAGTCAATCACTTCTACGTTGCTTTGAAATTGTTGATAAGGATTCCTTAATATTAATTGCATAGCATTTAACAATTTATCTTTCTTCAACAAATGATACAGAAATATAAATTTATTAAAGTCATTCTGTTCGTTTTGCTCTTTAACAAATTTATTTTTTGAGATAGCATTACTATTAAATGCTAAAGACAGTTTTGTAATCTTTTCATCAACATATCGGACTAAATCATGTACCTTCTCATACGATAGTTTTTCGCTATGCACTTCGAAAATTTGATGACGAAACTGAATAACACCAACAAAATTTTCCAACTTCAATATAGCAGTATTGGATAACTTATTTTGTTTCCCCTTATAGAAGTAGTCCGTCTCATTAAACGGTGCATCTTCCATCGCCATTAACTCATACGTTTTCCATTCATAAATAAAATAAGTTTGTTTTTCCTCATCAAACCCTAAAGTAGTTTTGGTTGGTGAACGTAATTCAGATGATTCCCCATTTAAAAATGTTTCTACTTCCGTAGTGGTTGCATCTTCAGTGACAACTATAAATGAATCAAACCTTTTGATTTTATAATATATTTTGGCCAAGTCATTCACCTACTTAATGAAAGTAACGTACCCTGTCGATTGCAATGTATCAATCATTTCATCTAGCTTTGTAATCGATTTCGAATATGTAGCTGGAATAATTGATTTCAATTTCAATAAAATATCTTCTAATTCTTCTACATCACCATTCAATTTTGGTAAAACCTTTTGCAAGATTTGATTGTCTATTGCTTGATCTACATCTGACGGGATATGTGTCACATAATTTTTCATATACAATGAAATTTCATTAAACACACGATAACCGAAATGTTTATTTTTGCTCTTAAGTATTTCAAAGATATCTACTAATGTTTTAAACTCTGTAGGATAATTTCTTGATACCCAAATCGTTTCTTTTGAGGTAGCAAGGTTAATAATTAAATTCAACTCATCTTCAGCTAAAGTTAAATCTGTTCTCGAGTTACCTTCACCACCAGTTGGATCATACCCATAGGCACCATAAAGGTCTATTTCATTAAATTCAAGCACATTAGATCTATCTAGAACTTTTGGACTAAACATATATGTTGTTTCATCAATATTTACTGTACCTACTACATAAACATTCAAAGGTATTATTATTTTATTTGGTACATAATAGCTTTCTAAACTCTCATCATACAATGGTGTATTGACAATGTAATCACTTTGGCTTTCATTGACCTTCAAAGGCATATTTGATTGATGCAACACAATCGGTTCTTGAACAATTGAGCTTGTTTCTTCTACAACAATCTCATTAAAATAATCATTTAATAAATTTTTAAATCGTTCTACTTCTCGTTGTTTTAAAACTGTTTCACCTGGTTCTCCAGATTTAGGGGTATTTAATAATTCTTCAATTTCAGCTTCCGTTCTAAATCTATATAACTCAGCATCATTTTCTGAAGACATGAAGAATTTAGGAGCAAATCTACCTGGTTGTCCCTGCACTTTATTATTTACTTCTGTACGAGATCTTGGTGTCCAATTCTCTTTTACAACTTCTCCAGGATTATTCTCCATCCAAAGACGATAAAGTCTACTGTTCCTTATATCTGGGACACTGGCATAATTTGTGAACAGGTTCATTTCAATTGCAGAAATTAAGGTTAAGTCTGGCAATGACAGTGTCGGAATTTCACTTAATTTTTCTTCTTTAAAAATATAAGTTACAGAACTGCTCTCACTAACTATATTTTTTCTACTTTCAATTAGGCTCAAAAAGTCTGAAAAATAATGCTCGACTTTTGCCAAATTCATTTCATCTAAAACTAAAAAATAAGGTTTATCTGGGTTTTGCAATGCTCTTAAGAAAAGCTTAATAACTGGTGTAACCGCATATGTATCATCAATAATATTATGATAACCAAATATAGCACGGCTATCTGTCCAATTTGGTTTAACAGGTACTAATTCATAATTCCCTTCATACGCTAGCTCTTTTGAAAAGTACGCCGCAAATAAATCTATAATTTTTGATTTCCCCGAACCAGAAACGCCAGATAAAATAACGAATGGTTTTGTCTTTAATGAATTGTATAAATTAAATAGTACTTCATCTGAATAGTAGAAATGTTGTGCTTCATAAAACTGCTTTAATCCTGTAAATGTCACTGACAAACTGCTCATCTCCTAACAAATATTCCTATAATGTAGCTACTATTATACCACAATATCCTGATTAAAAATTCTGAATCTATATATTGGTATTGTAAAACTATAGAATTATAATATATAATTTTGTTACTAACTTTTTTTGAAAGGGTTGAAAGCTTTGGATGTTAATTCTACAGTTAGTAGCGAAGATTTTATAGGTACTAAAGAGGTTGCAACTATTTTAGGTGTATCTCAGTCAACAGTTCGTCGTTTAGCTAATACAGGTAAATTAAATTGCTACACAATACAGTACAACAATTACAGAAAATTTAAATTAGCAGAAGTATTGGCGTTTAAAGAGCAAAATTTAAAAATAGCTCCTTGCTCTTCAAATGATGAAAATTTACCAATATCACAATTAGCTTTAGATTTGGATTTTTCCGATTCTCAAAAAAAATCTTTAAAAAATATTACAGCTAAATCACACCCGGCACATTACTTAATGCATAAATACTGGGGTCGTAAGCCTCATAATGTTGTAGCAGATTATATTGAGCACTACACGAAACCTGGGGATACTGTTTTAGATCCTTTTGCTGGAAGTGGAATGACTCCTATTGAAGCGATTAAATTAAATCGCCATGGGATTGGCGTGGATATTAACCCTATGTCAAAATTTATTGCCCTAAATACAGTATCAAATGTTAACTTAAAAGATTATACTAATATATCAAATAACATTTTATCTACTGTCTCTCAGAAACTAAATCGACTATATGAAACTACTTGCCCTCATTGTGAAAATGTTGGATATATAGAAACAGCTATATGGGAAAATGGTAGCTTAATTCGTATAAAGGGAAAGTGTATAAATGATGGCACATTCATTAAAGATGCGGACGAACGAGATAAGAAGGCTTATGAGGAAATTCATAAGGAAAAATTAAAACTAGATTCAGAGGGTAAGATTTCTTACCCAAAAGATAAAGTACTTAAATATGTAAAACGTAGTGGTAAAGAATCAATTGACGAATTATTCACAAGTCGAGCTCTAATCATCTTATCCCATTTAAGAGATGCGATTTTCGAAGTTGAAGATGAGGAAATTAAATCTCTCTTACTATTTACCTTTACATCAATGCTAGCAAATGTTTCGAATATGCTTCCTGGAGATATTGAAAAAGCTACATATAAATCAGGTTGGGTAATCAGTAAATTTTGGACACCAAAGATTCATACAGAAAGAAATATTTTTCATTGTTTCAAACTAAGGATGAAAGCTATAGCCAAAGGGAAAAGTGAGTTATTAGACATTTCTCAGGGCTTATTAACATATGAAAACCAAGACTCTTCTAATTTACTTTTTTTAGCGGATAATTCTATTGATTATATTTTTACCGATCCACCCTATGGTGAAAGTATCGCTTATCTAGCGTTAAGCCAATTCTGGAATAGTTGGTTAAATAATAACGTTGATTATGATAATGAAATTATTGTCGATTCCTACCGAAACAAAGATTACATCGATTACGCTCAAAGAATGTTAAATACATTTAAAGAACTGTATCGCGTATTAAAACCAGGTCATTATTTATCATTCACATTCCACAATCGAGATTTAAACGTTTGGAAATCAGTTATTGATGCATACAAAGAAGCTGGTTTTATTTTACAAGAAATTATTTTACAAGAACAAGCCGTTAGTTCTGGTACACAAGGTATCAATAAAATGAATACACTTACTGGTGATTTTATCTATACATTATGGAAACCACTTGAACAAAATTCAGTACGGCAAAAGAAATACGAAAACAGAGATAATATCGAATTTTTAAAACAACTTATTTCGAATATTATTACAACACATGAGACAATTACACCTTCAAAGCTGTATGAAAAATTAATTCCACTTGTCACGGAAGAAGAGTGTTATTTCGACGAAAATAGCAAAGCAATCGATATTGAAAAAATACTTAAGGAAAATTATCAGTATATTAAAGATGAGAGCAACACAAAGTTAGGGGATTATTACGTATGGAAAATAAAAAAATAAACGCATTAGACCTTTTCTCAGGTGCCGGAGGATTTTCTTTAGGCATGGAATTAGCCGGTATAAATGTAATAGCAGCTGTGGAATATGATGAGAAAATCGCTAAAACATATGAATTTAATCACCCCCATACTGTAACTATTAACGATGATATTCGAAATGTTCCTGCATTAAACAAAGATATTTCTGAAGTAACTAATCCTCTTAGTATTGAGAGCATATTCCAAAGCCAGAATAAAGAGGTTGATGTTATTTTTGGTGGTCCTCCTTGTCAAGGTTTTAGTATGGCTGGCTATCGCATCCGAAATCAAAAACCTTTTTTTGAAGATGAAAGAAATTTACTGTATTTAGAATACCTAAGAATGGTTGAAAAATTATTACCAAAAGTTTTTATTATTGAAAATGTACCAGGAATTTTAAACTTCGATAATGGCAGAATTTATAAAGAAATAACAGAGCGTTTCGACAAATTAGGTTATAATGTTCATGCTGAAATTTTATCAGCAGAGCAATTTGGTATACCTCAAAAAAGAAAAAGAGCATTCTTTATTGGAAATCGCCTGGGTAAAAATTCTAAAGATTTATTCCCAAAAAGTACATTAAATGCAGAACAATATACAACAGTATGGCAAGCTTTAAGTGATTTACCATCTTTAGAAAGTGGACAAGGTATTGAACCAACTCAATACACTTTAGAAGCACAAAATGAATATCAAGAGTTAATGCGTGCAAATGTAACCGATGAAGGTTTTTATAATCATATTAGTGCCATTCATAAACCTGTTACAATTGAAATTTTAAAAATGATTAAACCTGGTCAAACTATGAAGGATTTACCGGAACATATGCGTACAAAATCAGTTCATAGCGGAGCTTATGGGAGAATGGATCCTAATGAACCAGCTTATACAATCACTACAAGGTTGAATACACCTTCTGTTGGGAGAATTACTCATCCTATAGATAATCGTACGATTACACCACGTGAAGCAGCACGTATCCAATCGTTCCCCGATCATTATCGATTTTTAGGAGATATTACAACAATTGGCATGCAAATAGGGAATTCCGTACCTCCATTACTTGCTAAAAAGATAGGTGAAAACATTGTAAGCTCATTAAATGATGCTACTCAAATTTAATTATTGGTCGTAACAGATTTTCTGTTGCGACCATTTTCAATTCAAACACCTTTTGTAAAACCAATAAATTGAATGTTCGTCTCATTCCTAAATTTAAAAATGTTTTCATATGTAATGTTCCCCATATCAACACTATACTCATTTTCAACATTCCGAACAAACAACAGTTTGCCAGCCAACTTATTTACATCACCATATACCCTTTCAATCTAAATTTTTCTTATTTAGATATAGTAACGATGCAAGAAGAGCATGTTGCTGTTCCTGAGCAGGGCGGTGGAAAGCTTATTGCAAAATGGATATTACGACCAGGGCATGTCTGTTGTAGGTCAAGAACTGACAGGTATGATAGGTGTCTATAAATTAGAAAACCAAGTTATCAGTGGCACAGGCAAGTTTGAGTAAAGCTGGTATAGGCTCTAATCGAGAGGTAAAAGATAGCCTTGATACCGCATTCCGTTATTTCACTGCCAATAGTAAGAGTGTCAGCAGGTCGATTAGTACCAAGACGAAGGATTATTTAATTGATCTTACAGACTTATAGGGCATTGGATTAACTGCTCAGGTTGCAATTGCAGCATTAATCGGTCTTTGTTCAGGAGAGAAACCTGTACAGGAAGGTCTTGTGATTGTTGGAAATATGACAGTAGGCGGGACGATTTCGAAAGTAGAGGAATCAGCAAATATTCTTCAAGTTTGTGTGGCTGCAGGTGCAAAGATAATTCTGCTACCAGCACCATCAGCAGGTGACTTCTATACAATCCTAGCAGATTTAATTGTAAAAGTTCAATCAATCTTCTATTCAGATCCGATAGATGCGGTTTCTAAGGCATTAGGAGTGAGTTGATTAGCTTTAAGTATTGGTGAATTAACGTATTTTTGATGATTAATATTTGTAAATAGTAAAAGATGTATTAAAATTGTATTTAGTATTATTGGGGTGAAACAGAAAGGGGAATAGGAAGTGGCAACGACAATAGAAGTGAACAAACAAAGTGTTAAACAATTATTAGAAACAGGAAAAGTTAATAAGTTCATTATTCCTGAGTATCAACGTCCATATGCTTGGTCAGATGAACAAATTCAAACGATCTTTGAGGACTTAGTAGAATATACAGAAAATAATAACGAAAGTACTTATTTTCTAGGGACAATTGTTTCTTATGAAAATGAGAATGGCGAACAAGAAATTATAGATGGTCAACAGCGAATTACCTCTTTGTTTTTATTACTACGTGCACTTTATTCAAAACTAAATTCAATGACAGAAACAAAAGAAGTTAAAAACTTTAAGGGACAAATTGAATCTGCATTGTGGGAACAAGATGAATTAACTGCTGAGGTCGATTTCGAAAAAACACTTATTGAATCCAGAGTAATGAGAGACGAAGGAAACAAAGTTTTTTCAGAAATACTTATTACAGGCAATGTTGAGAGTTTGGCTAAAGATAACTATTCGTTAAACTACAGATTATTTACAGAGCTAATAGAGAAGTATGCTACAAGTGAGCCAGAGTTGTTTTTCTGGTTCATTCGAAATGTACTAAATAAAGCGATTTTATTACCTATTACGGCAGATTCCCAAGATACAGCATTAACAATTTTCTCCACTTTGAACGATAGAGGATTAGCTTTATCAGATGCAGATATTTTTAAAGCTAAGATTTACAATCAGTTAGATACTAATGGGAAAGCAATTTTCATTGAGCAATGGCAGAAACTTGACGATGAAGCAACTAATGCGAATGAAAGTATTCAAAAACTGTTTTATTATTATATGTTCTATTTGAGAGCGTTAGAAAACGATAGAAATACCACAACACCAGGGATAAGAAAATACTATTCAAGAAATAATTTTGAACAGTTATACAAGAGCGATGTGATGGGAAATTTGAGTACTGTGCTTAACCTATGGCTTGTAGTGAATAATCGTGTAGAAATTGAAGATGAAGAATGGTCGAAAAATATTGAAATTAAACAAGTACTAGATATATTAACTTCATATCCTAATGAATTTTGGAAGTACCCAGTTGTTATATATTATCTTAAATACAATGATTCGGAAGATTTTGAAGAACTATTTTTGAAATTTCTAAAGAAACTACTTGCAGTATTGGCAGCGAGATATATAGTTACCCCGACTATTAATGCTGTCAAGAGAGGGATTTTGAATTTAAACTCTGAAATAATCAAATCTCCAATTCCAACATTTGATTTTTCTAAAGTAAGTGAACAAGAATTAAAAGATAAAATCAAGCACGCTCATCGTAATACGGTTCGAATGATATTAAAGATTCTTGCTTATCAAAGTCAGAACGATATACTACCTGAAAAGTGGGAAATAGAGCATATCTTGCCTCAAAAATGGCAAACAAATTACTTTCCTAATAACTCTGAAAGCGAAGTACAAGAATTAGTAGAACATATTGGAAATAAGGTTCCATTTGAGAAAAAACTAAACATTATTGCAGGAAATGGATATTTTAAAAAGAAGCAACAAAGCTATGAAAAATCAAAAGTCCAACTAGTACTTAATCTTTCTAAAAATCATAATGATTGGGGGTTAAATGAAATTCGAGAGAGAGATATTAGGATTTCTGAGGAGCTATTAATCATACTAAATGATTGGGGATTAAATCAACCTAATACCTCTGCTCAGGATGAAACCTCTCCAGTTCCAACGGCTGAAGAATTAAAGATGATTGAAGAACTTAAAAGTAAAGGTTTAATTTAAAGTGTACTGCAAATCACGTTGACTATCTTATTAACTGTATATATTCGATTATATGATTCTCAATGCGATTAGCATGGATTAAAAAAATACTAATCAACTTATAAGACAACATTGCCGAGAATAACGGTCATAAAAACCTACTTTCAACTTATATTAAATGCCTACCCTACATCGTAATTGGTGTAGGATTTTTTTTGCATATTTTTTTAACTCCCTCCGTTTTTTCTCTCTTAAATTGTTTTCAAAGTAACACTGGAAATAGATTTTGTCTAAATGAATTTGGCATTCAGTTTATATCATAAATGGCAACGAAGTATACTCGTTTTTTTGTAATATTATTCAAACGTCTTTTTGTTAATTTAGGTTGATAAATACTATTATAAATCTCCTTCGGCAAAGTATTTCATCATAACGAACCCCTATGTAAAGCATAAATATTCATATTTTTATGCATAACCAGATTATTGTGTATAGCATTTTTTAATTGACAAGCATAGTGTGGAGAATATTTTTTGAATAGTTTCTCTCGGACTTTTGTAGAATGAAAAGTCACTTGAAATATGAGCAGTTAAGAGACGTAAATAAGCGGGTGATTTGGCGTAAGAAAGAAACGGAAATGCGTTGATATAAATACGTTAAATAGAAAATCATCTGCTTCAAAAGAGGAGGGAAAATATGATTCATACAGCAGAGTTTTCAATACAACTAGATTACGAACACATAAATTTTAGAAAGGATCACTATGGCAAGGAACCGATAAACCAAATTTTACACAGGTATATGATGAAAGGGATTAGTAGTGTGGAATACTCAAATAACCTTAATGCATCTTGCAAGATGGTAATAGATATTCCTTTGATTTTAAATAAAGGGAATATAGAAGAAAGTGATTATGAGCGAGTTGAACGTTATATTAAAGGAGCATTGAGTATCGTTTATGGGGATGAACAGTTATTCGAGGAACATAATCTTAGTAGAATTGATTATCGATTTGATATTGAGGTTTCCGATGAAAATATTAGGAACATTTACTTTGAATTATTCAGGAAGTTAAAAAAGAAAAAGGTTCACTTGGAAAAAAAGATTTATTTTACTTCACAATATCATCAATGTAAAAGCATTCATGTTATCTTCTATGATAAGGAACAAGAACGTAGAGATAAAAATGAACATGTTGAGATGTGGGAAAGAGGGATGATGAGATTTGAGGTGTGTGTTAAAAAAGATCATTTGAAGTACAAAAAATATAAAAAAGGAGAGCTACGGTTTTTAAAGGATTATTTTAAAAAAGAAAAATACACCAACTATGTGAACAAGTACATCTTGAACATTTGCCCTACTGGTGATTTTTATTCTTATCCTATGTTAGAGGCAATGATTGCTGCAATGGATTTATCAATTAGAGAAAAATTAGAAATGAAAAAATTCGCAAAATATGTTTCTAAAGGAAACTTAGATACACCTGCTAAGTATTATTCAGATAGCACTTATCGAAAATATCTGAAGCTGTTTAATGAGCATGGAATAAATCCGATTACGATTCCGCCTAAGTACAAGCTTGATTATTTAGAAAGCTTAGTGAAGCAGGCTGTTTTTTAAGTAGGAGAAATTTCTTCAGTGAAAAGCAAAATACGATTGCCTAGTATGTACTAAGCAATGGTATTTTTTAATTTATAATAGCGTGGTCCTTTGAAATATTAAACAGCAGGCATTATTGGTTTTGTTGTATAAAAAAATCGTACAAAACAATAAGTGTTATATATTTGTAGTATTTAAATAAAATAATGTTATCTTAGTTATATATGTTAAAAAATGTTATTATTAAATTATTATATAACCGAGGTGAGATTATGACGAATCTAATTAATATGGAAGAATTTAATAAAGTATTTGAAGAAGCTTTTGAAAAAGAAACAGAAGAAATAAATGCTCAGTTATCTCAAAAAATTTTACTGGCTTTAGTAGGAGACGTTAATTGTGGAAAGTCTTCTACTATTAATAAACTAATGAATGAAGAAGTGGCTATTGTAGGAGCCAAACCTGGAGAAACGGTTGAAATTAAAGAAATACCGTATAAAGAAAATATTATTTTTGTAGATACTCCTGGTTTAGATGATGTTCATAAAGAAAATTCCAACGTAACACTTGAATACTATAAAAATGCAGATGTTATCTTATTTTTTTTAAATGCTGCTGGTACAGTATTATCAGAAAATGAACTGAAAAATCTTAAAGATATTTCTAAAACTAATAAAGATATAGTTATTGTTTTGAATAAGATAGATGCGGCAGAAGATGTACCTTCATTAGTCAAATATATAGAAGATAAAACTTATAATCAGTATCCAATCGCACCAATATCGTCTAAAACAGGTGAGAATATAGAGATGTTACAAAAACATCTTTTAAATATACTTAGAAAAAAGTCAAAGGATATTTTAATGGGAAAGCATTTAAAAAATAGAAGTTCTGTTGCAAATAAATGGATTGTTGGAGCAGGGGCTTCAGCGGCAGTTATAGGTGCTTCTCCCATTCCTGGGTCAGATATTATACCTATAACAGGAATTCAGGTGGGTATGATGCTTAAGTTAGCTACGTTATATGATAAACCCTTATCAAAAGATAACGCAAAGGATTTAATTTTAGCTACTGTAGTTGGTAATTTAGGTAAATCTGCATTTAGACAGATTGTAAAGTTTATTCCAGGTGCTGGATCAGCTATAGGGGCTAGTGTTGCTGGTGCTACTACGCTTGCTTTAGGATACGCAGTTAAATACATGTACGAAAATAATATAGAAATAAATGCTGATCAATTACAATTGATATATAGTATGTTTTTGGAAAAACAAAAGAACTAAACAGAGGTGCTAGGTACATACCAAGGGAGTTACCTATAACATTTGATTGGATAGGACTTTCTAGAGAATTTAGCTGGTATATCTGTGCCTAACTCTTTTTTATTTATACAAATAGCTTAAATGGTCGAAGTAGCTATAATTACACTTGCTACAGATGAATTTAAATTCTTCTAATAAGTACAAGAATGTTACCTAACTAACATTTCATTCGAATGATTATCGTAAACCATAATATTTATAGGATTCACGAATTTTGTTAAGTATTTGCTTTTAACAATAAGAATAAGCTAATTTCCCTGTATGGTGGTTTTTAATACGGTGTTAACACGTCTGGTTATAATCTGGCTAATAATAATTAGAAGTGCTTAGAAACGTTGATGTGACTAGATTTATAAGCAATCAGTTTAAATTCCCGCCGTCTCCATACATAGTATTTAGCAGTAGAAATGCTGTTAAATCAATGTTTATAAGAGTTAGGGTAACTTGATGAAGGTGTTTATAAACCTTCTAATTCATATGATGAATAGGGGGGTTTTTTGAATATAAGCAGAAAGGTAAGCCCATATTCAAATAACGCATATAAATAACTAGGCACCTCCGGTACGATAGACGTATCAATTAAAGGGGGTGCTTCTTTATGTCAACTACTAAACTAACAATCGTCCCTGTGACACTGGATCCCATCACGGACAAGTATTCTTTTATCAATTCAACGCAAGTTTCCTCTGAACCAAGCTGTATCATTAAAACAAGTGGTATTGAAATTTCCTTCTTCAACGGCGTAGATGAGCGCATCATCCAAATGATCATAAAGGAGCTGAATAAACAATGAAGCATGATTTCACGAAAGTGCAGAACATCTATATTTTTGTGGCAAGACGGATATGCGAAAAGGCATTGATGGTCTCGCTACACTTATTCAGGATTCTTTTGAACTGGACCCCTATAGCGATTCCATTTTCTTATTTTCTGGAACGAACAAGGATCGCTATAAATGTTTGTACTTCGATGAGGTTGGCTTTGCCATACTCTATAAACGGTTAGAAAATGGGAAACTGCAATGGCAAAAAGATGAAAAGGAAGTGCGTAACCTTTCACAACAGAAGCTTTGCTGGCTCTTAGCAGAATTATCACTCCAGCGACCAAAAGCTATTGCAAAATCAGCAAAAAATGTATTTTAAATCCATTTATCAAGATGGTATAATCATCCATATCTGATACTGAACGAAATGTGGTGAATGATTTGAGAAACACTTCTATTACAACTGATAAAGTTGTTCAACTTCTTGAAGAACAATTAGCGTAAATGAAACAGCAAAATGGAGATTATCTAAACAAAATAAAGAATTACTGCAACGAATTGAAGCGTTGACTGAACAAGTTCGCCAATTAACAAAGACGTTATACGGTTCTAAATCAGAAAAGTCAAAGTATCCAGCACCGGATGGGAAAGGCTCTTTATTCGAAGTCGTCACGACGTCAACTGTTACGTATACAGTTGTTCGTAAACTACATAAACGTTTCGTGATGGAATGGAAATCGAAGAAATTCATCATCATCCTGAAAACACACAATGTGACTGTTGCCTTGGTCAAATGACTGAAGCTGGTACAACGATTGCGCGTGAAGAAGCAAAATTCCTGCAATAATGATGCGCATCCAGCATATTGAACATGCATATAAGAAGAATGTGTTAAAGTATACATAATAATTTATTTTCGTGTAGACAATATATATTTTAAAGGGTGTATTTAATGTTTCATTTTAATTCAGGTTACTCGAAAGTGAATAACCATTTTGTAATTAAAAATTTACCTCACCATGTTTCTCAGACTATGGATAATCCTATCCTTTCTATAATTCAAAATTTTATTGTGAGAGGAAATCCAACGATTGCAACACCATTCATACGTAAGAAGCTTAATTTAGAGCGATCTTACCTACGTGAAATGGATGATGTTCGAATTATTCAATCTTTACCAACAGATTGGAGTCGCTCTATTCGGGGAGATGAAGTGAATCAGTTTTATCCTGCTTTGAAGTTTTTTGAGGATTTACGTCAAATTTTTAAGCAAAAGGGCTTTTTAGCAGATTTATTTATTGCAGAATGTCCAATCACTTCAATTATTCCTAATATTAATTTTGAAAAGCAGCAAGTAGATTTTTATAGCCCACTGCTAAAACTAGTTATAGAAGTTGATGGTATTGGCCATGAAGATAGGCAACAAAAAAAGTTGGATCGAGTGCGAGATAAGTTATTAAATAAATACGATATTGATGTTATTCGTATTTCGACTGTACAAATTAAAAATAATGATTACAGTGAACTTATCATAAAACTTAGAGATATCTACTTTAAACACGAATCAAACATTAAATTGTTCGAAAAGTATTTAGAAAACCCATCTACATATAAATTGCACTATCAATTAACTGAAATATACCGCTTCCAAATTTTGCTTATAGAATTAATTAAAGGTGAGCGTCTTAGATTTAGCGATAAACAATGGGATTTTGCAGTAAGTAACCAGCAACAGGCTCAATCACTTCAACTAGCTTTGGAGGATTTAAATAAATGGTTAGAAGTTATTGGAGGACTGTTTAATGAATTCTGTTCACTTCCTAAAATATATGTGCATTCTTCAATGAAAAAAGAATACATTTGTATTGATAATTTAGTTGGGAAGTATTGGGACGACACATTAAATGACCCCTCTATCATTTATATACGGGATGATTATTTTGAAGAAAAAAATTATCGTGTAATGAATACAGGTTATATCGTAAATTATGCAATAAAAGAAGAGCAACATTTGCCGTCTCTTCAATATATATTAGATATGCTTTATGGATTTAAATCATTTAATGCAGGACAAACTGATATTATTATTAACACATTAAATCGTAATGACACTGTGGGACTTTTACCAACAGGTGGAGGAAAATCTTTAACATATCAAATTTGTATTTTTTTACAGCCAGCGATTAGCTTTGTCGTTGCACCAATAAAATCGTTAATGGTCGATCAAGTTGAAAACTTAAAGAAAAAACACTTTGTTGATTGTATTGATTATATTAATGGAGATTTGCCACCTCAAATAGCATCAGATAATTTAGTAGGTTTTACAGTGGGGAGAATTTTATTTTTAGTCATTTCGCCTGAAAGGTTTCAACAGCAAGAATTTCGCAATCGTATCCAGATGATTCAAGCAAAAAAGCAATTCGCATATGCTGTTATCGATGAAGCCCATTGTTTATCAGAGTGGGGACATGATTTTCGTACATCTTATTTAGCGCTAGCTCGAACAATACGAAGATATGCGCCAACAGCAACTTTTTTAGCATTAACGGCAACAGCTTCATCAAAAGTATTACAAGATATTCGTAATGAATTAGATATTTCTAGCCAAAACGTAAAAACGATTTCGGACTTTACACGAAAAGAGTTACATTTTCATGTTGTTGAGGCGACCAAATTTGAAAAACAAGATAAGTTAGCTAAGTTGGTACAAGAAAATAAACACTCTCACCTTCACGCCCCATTGATTGTTTTTACACAAACAGCAGGTGGGCATAACGGATGTTTCAAGCTAAGTAATCAATTGAGAAATCAATTGGGACTAAAAACAGCTTTTTATAGTGGGAGTAAACCAAAAGACTTTGAGACACAGGACTTTGCAAAATATAAAGAGAGTGTTCAAAGAGCATTTATGAATAACGAAATAGATGTATTAGCTGCTACTAAGGCATTTGGTATGGGGATTGATAAGCCAGATGTACGTACAGTAATTCATTATGGTATTCCATCTTCTCTTGAATCATATTATCAAGAGGCAGGTCGCGCAGGAAGGGATCGTTCCGAATCTGACTGTTATATTTTATTTACAAAAGATCGGTTAACAGACGAACAAAGAAACATTTTATTTGGTTTAAATACGAAATTAGCTGAAATAGAAAAAACTACAAGAGTTTTACAAGGCGATTTAAATAGTATCATGTTTTTAATGAAACAAGGATTAAAGGATGTTGAGGAAGAAACATCAATAGTCTGTCATTTTTATTATGAGTATCTGAGAGATAATGCAATAGTGCATATCCCAAAACAAGGCGATAATGAAAAAATAATATACAGGCTGGCATTGCTTGGACTTGTAGATGATTGGGTAATCGATTGGAAGACAAATATTATTATTGTGAATGTGAATGATTATGATGAAGCTAAAATTAAGGAAAGTGTTTTTAAACATATTCAAAAATATGATTCTACATTTACTGAAGCAGCTATATCCAACAACCCGGAGTTGTTGGATTATTTAAGGGTTTATGAAAGTCATACTGTCTCACCTTTAAATAAATATGCTTATATTTTACTCAAATGGTATAACGATAATGTTATATATTCTCGTAAACAATCATTAAAAAATATGTTTAATTATGTATTAGAGTTTAACGACTCAAATGATTTTCAACATAAATTAGAAACATATTTCAAACGTAATGACGATGTATATTTATTAGAAAAGACAGTTGCGAATCCACATAATTTAAATAATTGGTGGAAAATCTATTATGTTGAAACAAACGAGAAAATTGTACCTAAAAATGAGATTGAGATAAAAGATTTATCTATTACACTAAGTCGGTTTTTAGAAAGTTATAAAAATGACCCCGCTTTAAATTTAATTGAAGGATTTACTTCTTTAATTAGTAAAGGTTCTTTAAATCAAGAATCTAAACAGCGTTTAATCCAATCTATTAAACATATTGTTACATTAGAAGAAGGGCTTCGAAAAGAAATATTGTTATCAATTGTAGATATAGCAAATGGGTTTTTAACAAAGGAAGAAAAAGTAATTTTAAGTGAAGTTCTATTAACTAGCGGATTTGATTTGGTAGAAGATAAAAAGATTGTTTATAAATCATTCGAAGATGACTTCTCTTATGGTCAACTTGTAAAACATGTTAGTTCAAAAATTAAAGAAGTTAGAACTGGTGGTGATTATCCATGGGACAATTAGATAACATTGAAACATTGGAAACATATATTGATGAATTAGGCAACGAAATTAAAAATGTTAAAAAAGCATCAACATATTTACAGGAAATCGAGGCTCAACATCTATTGGTGGAGAAGCAGTTAGTGCATGTTAAGGAGACAACTGAAACGCTTGAAGCTATCCAATCGCAATTTACTGATAAAACGGAGGAATTCCAATCTCAATTAAAGAAAAATGAAGATCGGTTTAAAGAACTAAATTCTACGGTGGTAAGCTCTTTTTCAGAGACAGAGCATTACTTAAAAGAACAAATTGGGATGATTAAGCAAGAGGCATCTATAGTTGGAAAAGATGTCCGCGAACTTCAATTAAAAACTAATTTACTTGAACAACAGGTAGTTTCTATGTCTTCTACGGTATCTACAGTAAATAATTCGATTATTGAGTTACAATGCCAAATCAATCAGCTAGAGCAGAAAAATTTGGATCTGAAAGAAACAGTTCAACTATCTACTGAAAATCAGAGGCAGTCGGTAAAACGAATAGAGAAAATTGGAATTTTTATGACATCTATTCTTTTAATAGCAATTATATTAATAAGGATTGTGTGAATCCTATAAGTTTGATACAGAGTATAGTAATTATTATTTTGTTACAATTTACTGGAGGTATTAGAAAAATATATGGAAGTCTATGAAAAAATTGTGACTGAAGGAATCGATAGAAAATCAGATTAGTCATGAAACATTGAAACTACATAAAACTAGTTTATTACAATAAAAACATTGAATCAGTTTGTTGTACTAAAGATAGACATAATTTAACAGGAACTGGATAATAAAAAAGTCTTATCTCCGTAAGCTATTTTAGTAAACCTTATTAATCTCTTTGTAAGAACATTTTTTGAATGTGAAAATGACTTTATGAACGTTGCTATAATAAAGTTTCTCGAATTAGTAGGTAGACCCCCCATCTCCATACATTGGAGACAGAATAGTTCCAAAAAACGTTATGCTTTATTGTATCTTTTGAAAACCCTCGCTATTCGAGGGGGAAAGAGCTTCTAGCTATGAACAAGAAAAAAACCCCAGCCGTACAATGAATTCAGGTCTGGTCAACCGACTTCGTACGAAAGGGGATCCAAATGGATAATAAAAGTTTA
>NZ_JBXAPF010000005.1:0-226408 GCF_058803665.1 Lysinibacillus sp. GW821-FHT14F06 | reverse complement strand
AAAGCGAAGCGTCAGCGACAAAGCGAGTAGCCTGGAACGGAAATCACCTTCATTTGACTTAGTAGTATTCACAAAGATTCCCTTGACCATTTAGTTTTTCAACACTATGAGGCTACCAAAAACGGTAGCCTGTTTTTTATTAAAGTATTGTTTGTGATATCTATCGCTAATGCTCTAAAGGAGTTAGCTCGAATTGCAAAAAATCAAGTGAACGCAAAGTTCCACCATTTCGCTATCGACAGCCGAAAATGCTCAGTGATGCGGCTAGATTTCTTTTATTATTTTATTTATAATGTTTTCACTTTATTTATTCTACAGGTGTTTTATGCATTAGGACCAATTATCGCAATAGCTGGTTCCGCTTTTAATATTTTCGCAATTAAGCGTTCCACTGATTCCATTGAAACTGCATCAATAGCTGCTAATACCTCGTCTACAGAACGATGCTTGCCATGAACCAGTTCACTTGTACCATTACGATTCATACGTGCACCAGTACCCTCTAGTCCAAGTACAAAACTGCCCTTAAGCTGCTCCTTCGCATTATCAAGCTCCTCCTCTGTTATGCCATCAGCCACAATATCAAGCAATGTCGCATCAATTGTATGCTGGAGCTGCGATAATTGTTGAAGACTTGTACTACCGTATATCGTAAATGCTCCGACGTCAGCATAGCAGGATTGATAAGAAAAAATCGTATAAGCTAGACCACGGTCCTCGCGCACTTCTTGGAACAGGCGAGAGCTCATATTACCACCAATAATGTTATTAAGAGCAATAAAACAATACATATCTGGATCTTTTACACCAATTGCTGGGTAAGATATAGCTACATGTGCTTGCTCTGTATCACGTATTTTTGTCACCTCTCCCGGATGAAACTGCGGGTTTGTTAATACTGGAGCAACCTCAAGAGGGGATGCTTGATATTTTCCGAATAAATCCCTTATTGTTTGTATAAGTTTTTCGGAAATATTACCTGCTAATGAAATCACTACCGATTTCGGACCATAATGCTTTGCCATATAATCACGAATCGTATCTGCTGTAAATGTTTTTAACGTAGCAGCCGTACCCAATATTGGACGACCAAGTGCATCGTTGGGATACATTACTTCCCATAGCTTTTCATGCACATCGTCATCAGGTGCATCTTCACTCATTAGGATTTCCTCGAGTACCACTTGTCGTTCCTTCTCTAACTCTTCTTCTGCAAACGTAGAGTTGAAGAACATATCAGCTAGTATTGTGACAGCAAGCTCTGCATGATGATCTAAAACTTTTGCATAATAGCATGTATTTTCCTTAGAGGTAAATGCATTTAATTCTCCTCCAATACGATCAAATTCCTCAGCAATTTGACGAGCAGTACGCGTTGCTGTTCCTTTAAACAGCATGTGCTCAATAAAATGTGTAATTCCATTCTCTTCAGGTAATTCATAGCGAGAACCTGCATTCACAAAAATGCCTAAAGCTACAGATCTTACATGATCAATTTGTTCAGACACAATACGCACACCATTGTCACATGTATGTACTTGTACCATAAAATTCCCTCCATCTTGATTTAAAAAAGGCTGCGCAACATACGCAGCCTTTGCTATATCCTATTATTTACTTACCTTGCTCTGCGCGCTCTTTTTCCTCTTGAATAACAACTTTACGAGATAGATTCACACGTCCTTGCTTGTCAATTTCAATCACTTTTACAAGTAATTGATCGCCAAGTTTTAAAACATCTTCTACCTGCTTTGTACGCTCCTCTTGGATTTCAGAGATATGAAGTAAGCCATCCTTACCAGGGAAGATTTCACAGAATGCACCGAATTTTTCAATACGCTTAACTGTCGCTAAGTAGTACTCCCCTACTTTTGCTTCACGTACGATATCTTCAATAATTTGTTTTGCACGTGCATTCATTTCTTCATCTGCAGAAGAGATATAAATTGTACCGTCTTGCTCTGTATCAATTTTTACCCCTGTTTCTTCGATAATTTTGTTGATTTGTTTACCGCCTGGTCCAATAACATCACGGATTTTATCAGGGTTAATTTTCACAATGACAATTTTCGGTGCGAATTGAGATAATTTTCCACGCGGTTCAGCAAGTGTCGCAAGCATTGATTCTAAAATATGCATACGGCCAATTTTAGCTTGTGTTAATGCTTCTTCTAAAATATTGCGAGATAATCCATCGATTTTAATATCCATTTGAAGAGCTGTTACACCTTTAGCTGTACCTGCAACTTTAAAGTCCATATCTCCAAGGTGATCTTCCATTCCTTGAATATCTGTTAAGATGGAATAATGCTCACCTTTTTTAATAAGACCCATTGCAATACCTGCTACAGGCGCTTTTAATGGAACACCTGCATCCATCATTGCTAACGTGGAAGCACAGATAGAAGCCTGAGAAGTTGAACCATTCGATTCAAGCACCTCTGATACACAACGAATCGTGTATGGGAATACAGACTCATCTGGAATAACCGCATCAAGCGCACGTTCTCCTAGCGCACCATGACCGATTTCACGACGTCCTGGTCCACGAATCGGGCCTGTCTCCCCTACTGAGAATTGAGGGAAGTTATAATGATGCATAAAGCGTTTAGATTCTTCCACACCTAATCCATCAATAATTTGAACATCTCCAAGTGCTCCTAAAGTACAAATAGACAATGCTTGTGTTTGTCCACGTGTAAATAATGCTGAACCATGTGTACGTTGTAGTAATCCTGTTTCTGATGAAAGTGGACGAATCTCATCAAGTTTACGACCATCTGGACGAATTTTATCCTCTGTAATTTGACGGCGTACTTCGTCTTTTACCATCTTATCTAGAATCGTATAAACCTGCTTCATTGTTACTTCATCAGCTTCTTGCTCTTCGTAAGAAGCAATAACACGATCTTTTACTGCCTGAATCGCTTCATCACGTGCATGTTTTTCTGCTGTTTGAATAGCATCATGCATGTCAGTCTCACAAGCTGCTTTTATGTCTGTTTGAATCGCTTCATTAATTTCAAATAATGTTACTGGTAATTTTTCTTTTCCTACTTCAGCAACAATTTGCTCTTGGAAAGCAATTATTTTTTTAATTTCTTCATGACCAAACATGATGGCCTCTAACATTACCTCTTCTGGAACTTCAAGTGCGCCTGCTTCAACCATGTTGATAGCATCTTTGTTACCAGCTACAGATAAATGAATAGTTGAGTGATTTGATTGTTCCACTGTTGGGTTCACGATGAATTCACCATCAATATAGCCAACTTGTACACCTGCTATTGGTCCGTCGAATGGTATATCGGAAATAGCTAGTGCTAATGAAGAACCAACCATAGCTGCCATTTCAGACGTACAATCTGGATCATTGGACATAACCATTGAAATCACTTGGACTTCATTACGGAATCCATCTGGGAACATCGGACGAATCGGACGGTCGATTAGACGGCTTGCAAGAATTGCTTTTTCAGACGGACGACCTTCACGTTTAATAAAGCCGCCAGGAATTTTACCTGCAGCATATAGGCGTTCTTCATAGTTTACTGTTAATGGGAAGAAATCAAGTGGTTTTGGTGATTTTGACATTGTTGCTGTTGAAAGTACTGAAGTATCGCCATAGCGTACTAATACAGCTCCATTTGCTTGTTTTGCTAACTGTCCAACTTCAATCACAAGTGGACGGCCAGCCCATTCGTAGGAATAGACTTTCTTCTCGTTCATTCAATGAACCCCTCTCTATTATAAAAACACTTACTTCGTCTGTATGTACTAATAGTAAGTGTACCAAAAATGCTTGTTCTATGCTAAAAAATATTTCATGAAATAATCATACATTTAAAATCAGTTATTGCCAATTTATTTAAGATTTATTTTTATATTTTATTGAAAAAGCAATTTTATACTCTTGTTATATGAATTTGACTTAAATTGATTCCTTCCTGACGAAAAGTAATGGATACAACATTATTTTTAAATGCAGGTTTACACAATAGACTATCATACCACATCCTACTAGTATAAAGAAAGTTAGGTACATAGTAAAGTTTTAGTGGGCATCCAATAAACCCTTGCTCCACTAAAAATTTCCCTCATGGAACAAGGACATGCATTTTAACAATAAATCAAGATTATCACATGACTTTTTTAATTTTGGTTTTTATCAGAATCTAACTAACAATCCTAACTAAAAACAAAAAAAGACTATAGACAAACTTAATTGTCTATAGTCTAAAACAGGAGTAATCCTGCTTTTAATTAGCGACGTAAGCCTAAACGGTTAATTAATTCACGGTAACGTTGTACGTCAGCTTCACGAAGATATTTTAATAAGTGGCGACGACGACCTACCATTTTTAGAAGACCACGCTCAGAGTGGAAATCTTTTTTGTGTGTGCGTAAGTGTGTGTTTAGAGCGTTAATTTCCTCTGTTAACATTGCAACTTGTACTTCTGGTGAACCAGTGTCACTTTCGTGAGTGCGGTACTCAGCGATAATTTCGTTTTTACGTTCTTTTGTAATAGCCATTTGTATGGACCTCCTAAATTGTAATTAATCCCCATTAGCACAGTACACGTTGGAGTCATCGATATACCGAGCTAAGGTTAAGCATTTATGCACTTATGAATGTTACCATAAATCAAAAGGTCAAGCAAGCGATAACGTAATTCTCTTCAAATACTGAAGCAGAAAATACATCATATTAGGTGCTATCTAGCTTTATTATTGGAAAGCATTAAAATAGTCAATTGCTTCCTGTTTATCCTTTTCAATTTGTGCCTTTAATGCTTCTATACCATCAAATTTTCGTTCACTTCGAATACGTTTATACCAAGCTACATGCACCTCTTCGCCATAGATGCTCTTTTCGAAGTTTAATATATGGACCTCAATGGATAATTGCTTATCATTTGGGTCTTTAAATGTTGGTTTGTAGCCTACATTACATACGCCATCATACCAATTATTTTGAACAAATAAACGGACAGCATAGACACCGCTTGCTGGAATATAAGTACCCTCTAGTGCCTGAACATTTGCAGTAGGGAAGCCTATTGTACGCCCTCGCTTATCACCATGTATAACAATACCTGCGATTTCAAAAGGTCGACCTAGCAGCATTCTTGCAGCTTCCATGTCTCCCTCCTGTAAAAGTTTACGAATTCGTGTAGAGCTAATTTTTTCAATATCATCCGTTTTCTTTTCAACAATCGTCACATCATAATCGCCATTACTCAAAGCACGCATCTCCTCCATTGTGCCTTTACCGAATGCACCAAAGGAGAAATCAAAGCCCGCTGCAACATGTTGGATATTTAACCCACGGATAAATGTATCAATAAAGGCTGCTGGAGAAAGTTTGGCAAAATCTGATGTGAAATGTACGACAAATACTGTATCCACGCCTTGTTCTTGAAACAATTGCAATTTTTGCTGCAGCAATGTAATATAAAAAACCTTTTCATTTCGTCCACCAAGGACTATAGAAGGATGTGGATCAAAAGTCATCACTGCAGTTGAGATTTGACGCTTGTCCCCTTCTTCCTTCGCTGCCTTGATAACTGCCTGATGCCCTCTATGTACACCATCAAAAAAGCCAATTGCTAATGAATACGGCTGCATACTTTCTTGTTGCTGTAGTTGATGCGGGTATTTTAAATGAATGACCTCCATACAAAAATCCTCCTACTCTATCGTCGGAAACATCTTATGTGGTTTCATCAACCCTTCTTTCGTAGGATGTGATTGATAAACCGCCATCGCTTTCCCATTGATTCCAAAAACAATTTTATCATGTATCTTTAATAATGTATCTGCCGGAAGCACTTGTCCATTGAAAATTTCTTTTTCATTGGCAGCAGTGATTTCAATATATGGAAAGTCTGTTAATGCATACTCAACTGGTAACATACATCTATCAATTTGTTCAGCTTCCATCAGCTCAGCAACCTGTGACAATGTAAAGCAATTTTCTTGTGTAAATGTGCCTGAGGCCGTACGTACAAGCTCTTGCATATGTGCTGGATAACCAAGTGCTTCCCCGATTTGTACCGCAAATGTGCGTATATATGTCCCCTTACTACAGGCTATACGTACAGGGAACGTAATTTCTTGTCCTTCATATATTTCTCTCTCATCTAAAAGCTCTAAAGCATAAATTGAAACCTTACGTGTCGGTCTTTCAACCGTTTCCCCCTTACGTGCATATTCATAAAGACGTTTACCATTGACTTTGACCGCAGAAAACATAGGTGGTGTTTGTTCAATCACACCTGTTAAAGAAGCTAGTACCTCTAATAGTTGATCCCGAGTGAATTTCTTCATAGTGTTATCTTGTTGAACTGTTTCACCTTCTGCATCCTCAGTTGTCGTTGTTCGACCAATAGATATAATAGCTTCATAGGTTTTTCCTGCATCTGTTAAATATTCTGCAATCCTTGTTGCCTGTCCAATACAAATTGGCAGAACACCCTCTACTCCTGGATCAAGCGTACCTGTATGCCCTACTTTTTTTGTGCGTAAAATTTTTCGTAATTTAAAAACACAATCATGGCTTGTCATGCCACGTTCTTTCCAAAGCGGTAAAATACCGTTCATATAGTTCCTCCCAAAGTCTTCTTTGTTGTAGCTTTGCCAAAACAACAAATTTTTTCTACAATAAAAAGCCTGCCTGCATGAACATGCATGTGGCAGACTCTTTACCTTTACCTTTTCCTTATTCTTCGTGTAGACCTCGTAGCAATGTATCAATACGGTTCCCATATTCAATCGATGAATCAAATTCAAAGATTAATTCTGGTGTACGGCGTAATCGGATACGGGAACCGATTTCTGAACGAATAAAACCAGAAGCTTTTACTAAAGCTTTAAGCGTTTCTTCTCGTTCACGTTCATTGCCTAAAGATGTAATATAAATAGTCGCTTGCTGTAAATCACCTGTTACCTCAACACCCGTAACAGTAACAAACCCAACACGCGGATCTTTTATTTTACGGCCAAGAATATCACCGAGTTCTTTTTTCATTTGCTCAGCAACACGGTTTGAACGTAGAGACATAATTTGTCACCTCTATTTCGATGTACAGATAGTCGTGTGCTCATCCTTTTATAGGTATTAGAATCATCTCTACATATAAATGACACAGCTATCTTCAGTTACTTATAAATAGTCTCGCCACACATTGAGCTGTTCCCATGACGGATTTGACTGTAAGAAATGAAGCGCATGATTAATTTCTCGCTCGGCTGCTTCTTTTGAAGAAGAAACAGCAACAAGTGCTAATTTCGTGCGCTGCCATACATTTTGATGGTCAATTTCCGCAATAGATACATTAAATTTTTGCTTTGTGCGGGTAATCATACGCTGTAAGACAGCACGTTTTTCCTTTAACGAATGGGCAGTTTGAATGATGAATTCAACCTCTGCGTAGACAATCATTAGACGCGTTTAACTTCTTCCATAATATAGGCTTCAATAATGTCGCCTTCTTTAATATCATTGAAGTTTGTAATTGTAATACCACATTCGTACCCTTTCGCAACTTCTTTCACTTCATCTTTGAAACGTTTTAGAGTATCTAACTCACCTTCAAAAATAACTACATTATCACGAATGACACGTACGCCAGAATCACGCGTTACTTTTCCGTCTGTTACGTACGAACCAGCGATAGTACCAACTTTAGAAACTTTAATTGTTTGACGTACTTCTGCTTGACCAATAATTTTTTCTTCAAACTCTGGATCAAGCATACCTTTCATCGCTTGTTCAATTTCTTCAATTACTTTATAAATAATGCGGTGTAAACGAATATCTACGCCTTCTTGTTCTGCTGCACGTTTTGCATTAACGTCTGGACGAACGTTAAAACCAATTACAATGGCATTTGATGCCGCAGCAAGAGATATATCTGATTCTGTAATTGCTCCTGCGCCTGTGTGAATAATTTTTACGTTAACGCCTTCTACATCAATTTTCATTAAAGATGCAGCCATTGCTTCAACAGTACCTTGAACGTCAGCCTTCACGATGAGGTTAAGTTCTTTCATTTCACCTTGGCTCATTTGTTCAAATAGATTATCCAATGTTACGCGCTGTTTTTCAGAACGTTGTGCTTGAATGGCAGACATTGCACGTGTTTCACCGACTTGACGTGCTGTTTTTTCATCTTCAAAAACAACGAAGCGGTCACCAGCTTGTGGTACATCATTTAAACCAGTAATTTCTACTGGCGTTGATGGTCCAGCCTCCTTCACACGACGGCCCTTATCATTTACCATCGCACGTACTCGCCCGTAAGCATGACCAACAACAATCGGGTCTCCTACTTTTAGTGTTCCATCCTGTACTAACAGCGTTGCAACTGAACCACGACCTTTATCAAGCTGTGCTTCAATAACTGTACCTATAGCTAGACGGTTAGGGTTCGCTTTTAATTCGCCTACTTCTGCAACAAGTAAAATCATTTCAAGTAATGTATCAATTCCCTCGCCTTTTAATGCAGAAATCGGTACAAAAATTGTATCTCCGCCCCAAGCCTCTGGAACAAGACCATGCTCTGTTAATTCTTGCATCACACGATCAGGGTTCGCTGAAGGTTTATCCATTTTATTGACAGCAACAATAATTGGTACTTCTGCTGCTTTTGCATGATTAATAGCTTCTACTGTTTGAGGCATGACACCATCATCCGCAGCTACCACTAAAATTGTTAAGTCTGTTACTTTTGCTCCACGTGCACGCATTGTTGTAAAAGCAGCGTGACCTGGTGTATCAAGGAACGTAATTTTTTTGTCGCCTTCAGTTACTTGGTAAGCACCGATATGCTGTGTAATACCACCAGCTTCTCCTGCTGTAACTTTTGTATGACGAATAGAGTCTAATAACGTCGTTTTACCATGGTCAACGTGACCCATAATTGTTACGACAGGAGGACGTTCTGATAATTCTTCCTCATTAACTTCTTCTGTTTGTTCGAAGTGCGTTTCTAAATCCGTAATATCTACACGAATTTCTTCTTCAACTTCTACACCATAGTCTGCACAAATTAATTCAATTGCATCCTTATCTAATTCTTGGTTAATTGTTGCCATCACACCAAGCATAAATAACTTTTTAATGATTTCTGATGGTTCACGATGTAGTTTTTTTGCTAATTCCGCAACAGATAGTGATTCAACGAATGTAATTTTTTCTGGTAATTCCTTTTGTTTCACTGGTACTGATGGTTGATGTGTTTTTGGATGGCGACGTTTGCCTCCGTGAATTCCTGGTTTTGGACGTTGGTTAAAACCACCGCCACCTCTACGATTATTATTATTGTTATTATTATTATTATTTTGTGTCATATTTCGATTTTGATTACCTTTAGTATTCTTAGATTTTTCGTTAGACGAATTTGAGTTTTGACGCATTTGTTGCTGATTGTTTGCTTTAGGCTTAGAAGTAGCAGATTGTTGCATTTGCCCTTCTTGCCTTCTCATCGATTGCTGTGGTTTTTGTTGGCCATTTGCTTGTGTTCTTTGTGATATGTTTTGAGTAGGTGGTTTCACTTCTTTTTTTCCTGATGTACTAAATGATTGGTTTAACTTCGACACAATGTCCTTTTCTAACATAGACATGTGATTTGTTACACTCACATTTAATTTACTTAGTGCTTCAATAACCTCTTTACTCGTTTTATTCACTTGTTTTGCATATTCATGAACTCTGATTTTGGTCATCTGCTCACCCCCGATTATTTTTCGTTGAGTAGACTAGACAATTTACTTGCAAAACCTTTATCGGTAATAGCTAAAGCCACTCGGGCCTCCTTACCTGTAGCATGTCCTAGATCATAACGATCACCAATTACATGATACTCAACGTTGTAGTACGTGCATTTATCTTGAATTTTCTTGCTAGAGTTTTTAGAAGCATCGTTTGCAAGCAGTACTAGCTTAGCATTACCATTGCGGACTTCTTTCACTACTAACTCTTCTCCTGAAATAACTTTACGGGCTCTGGCCGCTATTCCAAGCAAATTAAACACTGCTTGCTGGATCATATAATAGACTCCCTGCGAATCAGCAACAGTAGTTCATCGTAAATTTCTTCAGGAATTTTCACATCAAGTTGGTGCCCTAAAACATTTTTCTTGCGGGCGATTTCAACTGCCTCCTCTGATTTAGAGACATAAGCACCACGTCCAGATTTTTTTCCAGAAACATCCACACTTACCTCGCCCTCTTTTGAACGAACAACACGAATCATTTCTTTTTTTGGTAGCATTTCTCCAGTAGCTACACATTTTCGAAGAGGTACTTTTTTATTAACAGCCATAAGAATCACCTTTCCTCTCTGAAGCTTGTCGTAAGAGGTGGACTAGCCACGCACTACCTCAGTTATGTCCTGATTAATCCTAAGTAGACAATGCCATTATTCAGTCGACGCCCTCAACGTCCACTGAATAATGGCAGTAGACTAGTCACACGGCCTTTCTTACTTATTCTTCGTCGTCTTGATATAAGTCAACTGCTACATCATCAAAATCACTTTCATCATCCTCAGCAGGAATGAAAGTGCTTGTAGCAGATGGATAAATTCCTAGCTCACGAGCATCTGTTTCACTCTTAATATCAATCTTCCAACCAGTTAGCTTTGCAGCTAAACGTGCATTTTGACCACGTTTTCCAATTGCAAGAGATAATTGATAGTCAGGTACGACAACCGTTGTAGATTTTTCTTCTTCGTTTACTTGAACATCTAAAACCTTTGAAGGGCTAAGCGCATTTGCCACGAAGACAACTGGATCTTCTGACCATTCAACGATATCGATTTTTTCACCGTTTAATTCATTGACAATAGTTTGAACACGAGCACCTTTTGCTCCTACACATGAGCCGACTGGATCTACCTCTTCATTGTGTGCATGTACAGAGATTTTTGAACGATCTCCCGCTTCTCGAGCAATCGATTTAATTTCTACAATACCTTCATAAATTTCAGGTACTTCCATCTCAAATAATCGGCGTAATAATCCTGGATGTGTGCGTGACACAATGACTTGAGGTCCACGAGTTGTTCTCTCAACCTTTGTAATATAAACTTTAATACGATCATGTGGGTGATATTTTTCACCTTGTATTTGTTCATTGACTGGCAGTGCAGCTTCAACTTTACCTAAACCTACATAAATATTGCGAGCATCTAGTCGCTCTACTACACCTGTAACAATATCGTCTTCACGGTCTACGTATTGTTCATAAATTAAGCCTCGTTCAGCCTCACGTACGCGTTGTGTCACGACTTGTTTCGCTGTTTGAGCAGCAATACGACCGAAGTTACGAGGTGTCACTTCTTGTTCAACCACATCTTCTAATTGATAAGCTGGGTTGATAGCTTTTGCATCCTCTAAAGATATTTGTAAACGATCATCCTCTACCTCTTCTACAACATCTTTACGCGAAAAGACACGAATAGAGCCCTTATCTAAATTTAAGTCCACACGAACATTCTGTGCTTGATTAAAGTTGCGTTTGTAAGCTGTAACCAATGCCGCTTCAATTGCTTCAATCAACACTTCTCTTGAAATTCCTTTTTGTTCTTCTAGCGCAGTTAGCGCATCTAACAAATCACTACTCATTTTGTTTTCACTCCTAAATATGCATTATGCTGAAAAATCGATGGCTAGTCGTGCCAATGCGATTTTTTCTTGTTCAATGGTTACTTTTATTTTGCGTGTTTTAATACTTACTTCCATCACTAATGTATGTTCATTGTATGACGTTAAGTAGCCTTGGAATTCCTTCATGTCCTTAATGGGCTCATAGGTCTTTACGTAAATAAATTTACCAACCGCTTTTTCAAAATCAGCATCTTTTTTTAGTGGACGTTCTGCTCCAGGTGAAGAAACTTCTAAATAATAGTTTTGTGTAATTGGATCTTTTTCATCCAGTAGTAGACTTAGTCTTTCACTTACTTGAGCACATTGGCCAATGTCAATTCCGCCTTCAGGTGTATCAACATAAACACGTAAAAACCAGTTACGTCCTTCTTTTACGAACTCGATGTCCACTAACTCAAGGTTTAACTCTTCTACAATTGGTTTAGCGAGCTCTTCAATTAAAGATGGTACTTTGCTCATTGTTGCCTCCTGTATCTATTAAATTCTAGCGTAATAAGGATTCATTACTAAAACAAAATGTTGTAATGAACCATAATAAAACAGAAATTCCACCATTGCTTTGGTGAAATTTTACGGTCTTACCTGCTGTTAGTCAAAAATTTGTTTTGCTACGGTATAACAACAGAAAAGAGCGGGAAGGCCCCACTCTTTTGCTGGAAAATTATCAACAAATTATTACCATAAGAATAGCACAGTTTACAGCACAATGCAAATTTCCTTATTCTAGACACCACTGGCACATGGCCATAAATGTGTCTAGAATTCGAAAATGTCCATTAGTTTACCATAAAAAATCATTTTCGCCTTATGTTTTCCATACAAAAACATTTGCTGAATGAAGATAAATAACATACGTAATCATTAGAAAAGTGATAGCTGATTAGCATCTGGCATGCCTTCTAGACAACCCAGTTGATCCATATATTCAATTAAAGTTTTAGACACACGACCTCGTTGCTGTAAATCTTCCTTCGATAAAAACTCACCATCCTCACGTGCCGCCACAATTGTTTTCGCAACGTTCGTACCAAGTCCAGGAATTGCATCGAATGGAGGGATTAATGTGTTACCATCTATCACAAATTCACTAGCCTTTGAACGGTACAGGTCAACCTTTTGGAAGCTCATACCACGCTCGCACATTTCAAGAGCAAGCTCCATTACGGTTAATAAGTTTTTCTCCTTAGTAGATGCATCTAAGCCTTTCATATTGATTTCATCAATTTTGGCACGAATCATTTGTGAACCCTGTACCATCGATATTAAATCAAAATCATCGGCACGAACTGTGAAATAAGCTGCATAATAAAGGATTGGGAAGTGTACCTTAAACCAAGCAATACGTACAGCCATTAACACATAAGCTGCTGCATGGGCCTTCGGGAACATGTATTTTATTTTTTTACATGATTCGATATACCAGCCTGGTACTTTATTTGCAAGCATCTCTGCTTCAAACTCTTCAGATAGTCCTTTCCCTTTACGCACGGACTCCATAATTTTAAAAGCCAATGACGGTTCTAGTCCTTGGTAAATTAAATAGACCATAATATCGTCACGACAGCCAATTACCTCTTTCAGTACACATGTACCGTTTTGTATTAATTCCTGAGCATTTCCTAGCCATACGTCCGTTCCGTGGGAAAGCCCTGAAATTTGCACAAGCTCTGAGAAAGTTGATGGCTTTGTATCTTCAAGCATTTGACGCACAAAACGAGTACCGAACTCTGGAATTCCTAATGTTCCTGTTTTACAGCCGATTTGTTTTTCTGTTACACCTAAAGTTTCAGGAGAACTAAAAATCTTCATAACGACTGGATCATCTGTTGGAATTGTTTTTGGATCTATCCCTGATAAATCCTGCAACATACGAATCACAGTCGGATCATCGTGCCCAAGAATATCCAGCTTTAAAATATTGTCATGAATGGAATGGAAATCAAAATGAGTTGTTCGCCATTCAGCATCCTGTGCATCTGCAGGGTATTGTACTGGGGAGAAGTCGTAAATATCCATATAATCTGGTACTACGATAATCCCCCCAGGATGTTGTCCTGTTGTTCGTTTAACACCTGTACAGCCCTGCACTAAGCGATCTACTTCTGCCCCACGAAAATGCAGGTTATTATCACTTGCATAGCCCTTTACATAGCCATACGCTGTTTTCTCGGCAACCGTACCGATTGTTCCAGCACGATATACATAATCTTCACCGAATAGAACTTTCGTATAGTTATGGGCATTTGGTTGATATTCACCAGAAAAATTCAAATCGATGTCAGGCACCTTATCTCCTTTAAAACCAAGGAATGTTTCGAATGGAATATCTTGTCCATCCTTTTTATAAGGTGTTCCACATTCCGTACAATCTTTATTCGGTAAGTCAAAGCCTGAGCTAACAGAACCATCATCAAAAAACTCGGAATGCTTACAATTTGGACAAACATAATGAGGTGGAAGTGGATTTACTTCAGTAATCTCCATAAAGGTCGCTACTAATGAAGATCCAACAGATCCACGGGAACCTACTAAATAGCCATCAGCTAATGATTTTTTCACAAGCTTCGCAGAAATTAAATAAATTACACCGAAGCCATGACCTAAAATCGATTTTAGTTCCTTCTCAATACGTGCCTTCACGATTTCAGGCAAGTCATCACCATAAATGCGATGGGCCATTTCATAAGTTAAATTTGTTACCTCATCATCCGAGCCTTCAATTTTAGGTGTATATAAATCGTCTTTAATAGGCTTCACATCACCAATCATGTTTGCAATTTTTTGAGAGTTGGTAACAACTACCTCTTTTGCAAAATCTGGTCCTAAAAAATCAAACTCTTTGAGCATTTCATCTGTCGTTCTGAAATGAACCTCAGGTAGCTTTGATTTATTTAAAATGTTGGCACCACCTTGTGAACCAATTAATATTTGTCTGAACATCCCATCTGTCGGATCTAAATAATGAACATTCCCTGTTGCCACAACTGGTTTATCCAGCTTCTTCCCAAGCTTTACAAGTTTTCGAATAATATCCTCAAGCGTCCATTCATCACGAACGACATTACGCTCAATTAATGGCGCATACACTGCCTTAGGTTGGACTTCAATATAATCATAAAATCTTGCAACTTTCTCAGCTTCCTCTGGTGATTTATTCATCATTGTCTCAAATACTTCACCATTACTACAGCCAGATCCGATCAATAAACCTTCTCTATATTGCTCTAGGACTGCTCGTGTAACACGAGGCACACGATAGAAAGTTTTTGTATGTGAGTGAGTGACGATTTTAAATAAATTTTTAAGCCCGGCATTATCTATTGCTAAGATTGTGCAGTGCATCGGTCTTCCTTTTTTATAAGCATCTCCACCACCAATATGCTTATTAAAATCATCATGGTATTTAATATTTAATTCATCTGCATCTTTTAATAGCTGTAAAAGTAAGTAACCTGTTGCCTCTGTATCATAAATAGCTCGGTGATGTTGAGTTAATTCAATATTGAATTTTTTACAAAGTGTATTTAAACGGTGATTTTTCATCGTCGGGTAGAGTAATCTGGCAAGCTCCAGCGTATCAATGACTGGATGAATGGTGCCCTCTAGCTCATATTTTTTATAGCCTGTATATAAAAAGCCAATATCAAATGATGCATTATGAGCTACAACAATGCCATCTCCAATAAATGCATGGAACTCCTTGATGACTTGCTCCACCTCTGGCGCATTTCGAACCATATCGTCTGTAATACCCGTTAATTCAATGGTCGTCGCTGATAACGGATGGTGTGGATTGGCAAAGCTTTCGTATTTATCAATCACATTTCCATCCTTAATTTTAACTGCTGCAAGCTCAATGATTGTATCATAAGCTGTGGAAAGACCTGTTGTTTCCACGTCAAATACAACATAGGTAGCATCAGTTAATAATTGATGCTCAGGGGCATAAGCAATTGGCACGCCATCATCCACTAAATTTGCTTCCATGCCATAGATTACTTTGATGCCATGTTTTTTTCCTGCTGCATACGCATCTGGGAAGGATTGTACTACTGCATGGTCTGTAATAGCGACAGCAGGATGCCCCCATTTTGCGGCCTGAGCCACAAGGCGATCAACTGGGGTAACAGCGTCCATTTGACTCATTGGTGTATGGAGGTGTAATTCAACACGTTTTTCACCCTCTGGTGCCTTATCCTGTCGTGTTTCCTTTTTGATTTCATTAATGTCATTGGCCATCACGATTAAGTCACGAATAAATGTATCTGTTTGAACAGAGCCTCGAACTTTTATCCACATACCCTTTTTCAAATATTGCATCAGTTCAGCATCATCATTATCGCGAGAGAACATCTTGACAATGATAGAATCCGTATAGTCGGTCATTTTGATTTGTAATAATGAGCGACCACTTTTCAGTTCCTTAATTTCTGTATCGAAGACAAAGCCTTCAATAATAACCCGACGTTCTTCCTCAACAATACGTTTAATTTCCATAATTTCATCGTCTTTAATATGCGTTCCCAGCTGGAATGGGCGATCACCAAGGTTCGCAATTGCTGGATTGTCTTTCTTCTCCTGCTCCCGTTTTTGGTAATCTTGTATCGCTTGCTGGGCTAATGCCGCTTCTTCCAAGCGTTTCTGTTCCATAAAAGCTTCCTGTGCTGCAATCATTTCTTCTGTTTCATCCTGCAACACAAAGTCTATAGCCATCTGTGGAAAACCAAATTGACTATAACTTATGGAAAGCTTTTCTGCATACTTCGTCTTTAGCATCATAAATTCCATTTCTTGCATACAGGATAAAGTAATCTTTTGACCATTCCACATTGGCATTTGAGATGCAAGACAGTTTTTAAGGGTTGGTGCCATTTCATCTATTTGTTCAACTACAGTTAACCAATATGCCTGAACAAGCTCTTCTGTCACATCTTTCTCTATCGTTTCAAAAGTTGTATGGATCTGAGCAATAGCAGAAAATTTCTCCGTTAAATGTGTACGAAAAAGCTGATATAACGGAAACGGAAGTATTCCTCGTAATTTAATGGTGAAATGCCATAGTCTGTTTTTTTTGTGAACGGTTAAACGTGATAATTCACCTTCTTCAAAAAAGGACATATACACATCTTCTGTTAACTCTAGTTGCTGCAAGAGCATTCGAAATCTCGTTCTTGCCTCTTGTTGCTGTTCCAATTTAGTGACACCTGCTTTCTACAATCTAAATTGAAGAAAAAAATTCGCACCCTCTCTACGGGCGATCTACAAACAACAACAGATACTTTCTGTCATTGCTTGATTGGTTCATTGTCCCGCAGAAGTGTCGCGAATTCTTTACTACTATCTTATCAAAATTAAAGGGCAGCCTCTATTGGAAGCATTTACACCTTTGTTAAAGGAAACTAGTTTTTACGGAAAAATTCATTTAAGCGATCAATAACCTCTTCTTTTTTCCATTCAAATGTCTCACCTGTTTGACGGAACTTGACTTCAACAATACCTTCAGTTGCTTTTTTACCAACGGTTACACGAACAGGTAAGCCAATCAAATCTGCGTCCGCAAATTTAACTCCAGCACGCTCGGCACGATCATCGAAAAGCACATCATAGCGGTAGGACTTTAATAAGCCGTATAGCTCATCTGCCAAGGCTACCTGTGTTTCATCCTTTGTATTTACAGGTACAACATGAATATCATATGGCGCTAATTGTGTTGGCCAAATGAAACCATTTTCATCTTGGAATTGCTCAGCCACAGCAGCTAAAATACGTGAAACACCAATACCATAGCAGCCCATAATAAATGGCTGTGCCTTCCCTTGCTCATCTAAGAAAGTACCATTCATTTTTGCAGAATAAGTAGTCCCTAATTTGAAAATATGACCAACCTCTATGCCTTCTGCAAATTTTATGATACCTTGTCCATCTGGTGATGGATCTCCCTCTTGAATAAAGCGAATATCTAAATAATTATTTACTGCAAAATCACGCTCTGGATTTACATTGATTAAGTGGAATCCATCCTCATTTGCACCAGCTACTCCATTACGGATAGATTTTATTGCATTATCCGCTACTACCTTGACATCTACTGGTAATTTAACTGGACCGATAGAGCCAACTCCACAGCCTAATAGGTCTTGAATTGCTGCTTCACTAGCAAGTTCAACTGAGCCAGCCTCTAGGGCATTTTTCAGTTTAATATCGTTTATTTCATGATCGCCTCGTGCAAGTACAACGACTAATTCACCATCAACATCAAATACTAACGATTTAATCACATTTGAAGATTCAATATTTAAGAAAGCAGATACTTCCTCAATTGTTTTTTGATCTGGTGTTGCTACTTTTTCAACGTCCTTTAATGCTTCATCTGATGCTTGATAGTCCACTACTACTTCTGCCATTTCAATGTTAGCAGCATAATCAGATGTGTCAGAATATGCAATTGTATCCTCGCCAATAGCAGAAAGCACCATGAATTCATGCGTACCTTTCCCACCGATGGAACCAGCATCCGCAATAACCGCACGATAATTTAAACCTAATCGAGAGAAAATATTAGAGTATGCACGGTACATATCATCATAGGTTTCATCTAAGCTTTCACGTGATGCATGGAATGAATAAGCATCTTTCATAATAAACTCTCTACCTCGTAATAATCCAAAGCGAGGACGTTTTTCATCACGGAACTTTGTTTGAATTTGGTATAGTGTTAATGGTAATTTTTTATAAGATTTAATTTCATCACGTACAAGAGTTGTAATGACCTCTTCATGTGTAGGCCCTAATGCAAAGTCACGATCATGACGATCTTTCAAACGCATTAATTCTGGACCATATTTCTCCCAGCGGCCAGACTCCTGCCATAGCTCTGCAGATTGTAATGCAGGCATTAACAATTCTATAGAGTTAATGGCTTCCATTTCTTCGCGAATAATATTTTCAATTTTTGATAACACACGTTTTGCAAGCGGTAAATACGAGTATACCCCACTTGTATTTTGTCGAATAAACCCTGCACGTAGTAATTGCTTATGTGATTTAACATCTGCATCAGCAGGTACTTCACGTAGCGTTGGGATAAATGTTTTACTTTGCTTCATTCAGTGTTCCACCTTTTTTCATCAATTTCGCTTTGGCGTAATTGCGTCTGGATTTTGAATTGTGCATGCATAATTCATTCCTTTGAAAATCCGTGACATCCGCCGGAGGTTTTATCTTCATTCAGCATGTGTTTGGACACCTACTGAAAAGGAACCAAAACTGCATTCATCTCACCACCTGTAATGGTGGAAGTCTTCTGCTGAATGAAGATAAATAAGTTTATACTCTAATTAGCATAAACAAATTTAGCTTTGAACGCAATGTTTCAAATAAATTGCGCTCAAAGCTATGTTTTCCATCCATGTTAGCCTTGACGTAATAATCACGCATAGGCTTCCTCTAACTATGATGTAATGTTATTCTTTCTTCTAAAAGAAGAATCGCTGTATATCATTCCATGTGACAACTACCATTAAAATCATTAATAGTACAATACCAACAAAATGGACCATACCTTCTTTTTGACGATCAATTGGCTTACCTCTTAAAGCCTCGAAGCCGAAGAATAATAGGCGGCCACCATCAAGAGCAGGAAGTGGTAATAAATTCATGATGCCTAGATTAATACTTAACATGGCTGCAAAATTCATTAAAGCAAAAATTCCCCATGTGGCAACAGTCTCTGTCGTTTTGTAAATTCCAACAGGACCTGATAATGCATCAATTGTAAATTGACCAGTAATAAGCATTCCCAGTAATTCAAATATACGCATTGTCATATGATATGTTTCTTGAGCACCATAGACGACAGCTTTTAACGGGTTATAGACTTTAGGACTTGTCACTCCAATTTGACCATATGTCTCCCCATTCTCTTTCTTCTCTTTCACTGTCATTGTGAGATTTTTCGTTGTTCCCTCTCGCTCAACTGTAACATTAATCGTCTTACCAGGTCGACTTTGTACAATGGAAACTAAATCCTGCCACGTCTCAACAGCATGTCCATCTATTGATTTCACCCTGTCACCTGCAAGCATACCTGCCTGTGCAGCCGGATGATCTTTTACTACATCTGTAATAATTGGCTCATTTGTTGGTACACCATTTAACAAACCAATCATTAAATAAATGAAAAATGCTAATATAAAGTTAAACAATGGTCCCGCAAAGATTGTCATCGCACGTTGTCCCACTGTTTTAGCGTTAAATTGACGGTCATATGGTGCGATCAATGTTTCTTTTCCATTTTCGACCAAAATACAATCCCTTGTTACACTATAACGCACTAAATTCTCTTCTTCATCATAGCCTTCAATATATAAATCTTTTTCTAAATCAGCTCGTTCAACTTCTAAAAATAATAAGTCTGGTAACTGCTTATTATTTTGATTGAAAATAATTTTTTTGACACGATTATCTTCATCAACAATAAGCCCTACACGGTATCCAGGTAGCAATTCAGTACCATCCATGTCATCACCAGCCATACGAACGTAACCACCAATTGGCAAAAGTCGTACCGTATAAATTGTTTCACCATGTGTTTTTCCATAAATTTTTGGACCCATACCGATAGCAAATTCACGAACCATAATTCCTGCGCGTTTCGCAAAAAGGAAGTGACCAAGTTCATGGAAGAATACGAGCAGACCAAAAATTAATATAAATGCAATGGCTGTTTGCATAATACCCCACCTTTAAAAGTGAATAGTTAACGTAATCTTACTTTTGTTATTTTACCATGTCTAACACTGTTTTTCTTGTTTCACCGTCTACCTGTAAAATTGTCTGCAAATCTGGCACTAATATGTTGTTATGTGCCTGCATTACACGTTCGATTGTTTCATCGATTTCTAGGAATGTTATTTTCCCTTGTAAAAAGGCTGCAACTGCTGCTTCATTTGCTGCATTCATGGCTGTCAAAATCGTACCGCCTGTTCGCCCAGCCTCATAGGCAAGACGCAATGCTGGATAACGTTTGAAATCCATTTCTTGAAAATGAAGTTGACCAATCTGTGCTAAATTGAGCCGTTGTCCGTTATGCAACGGCATTCGATCTGGGTAGCTTAAGGCATACTGGATAGGTACACGCATATCTGGAGTACCGAGCTGCGCAATGACACTAGTATCATGATACTCAACTAGAGAGTGAATAATACTTTCTCTATGTAAAAGTACATCAATTTTATCATAAGGCATATCAAATAGGACATGTGCTTCTATGACTTCTAGTCCTTTATTCATCATTGTAGCCGAATCTATGGTAATCTTCGCACCCATTGACCAGTTTGGGTGATTGAGTGCATCCGCAACGGTTACATGCTTTAAATCATCACGTGATTTGTCACGGAAGCTACCACCAGAAGCTGTAATAATTAAACGTTCGATATTTTTTGGATTTTCACCATTCATTGACTGAAAGATTGCAGAATGCTCACTATCAACTGGTAAAATTGTTACATTGTATTTCTTGGCTTCTGCCATCACTAAATGCCCAGCCGTTACAAGTGTTTCCTTATTTGCAATAGCAACTGTTTTCCCCATTCGAATTGCGGCTAATGTTGACTCAAGACCAACACTACCAAGAACAGCATTAACGAGAACTGTAGAATCAGGATGTGTAGCCACCTCAACAAGCCCTTTTTCTCCAAATGAAAATTGGATTTGAGGATACTCTTTAGCCAGTGTCAATGCATCCTCTTCTCGCTGAACAGATACCAGCTCTGGCTTCAAAGCTTCAATCATTTCACGCGTTTTTTCGATATTCTTCCCTGAAGAAAATGCGACTAGCTGAAAGGCATCACGTTCTTCCTTTAAAATATCATAGGTTTGCCAGCCAATGGACCCAGTTGCACCAAGTAAACTAATTTTTTTCACGACAAATTGTCCCCTTCTTCTCTCTAACAAATGAAATACTACGTTATCATTAATCTAGATGGCTTTAATTCCCTAAAAAATGCAAAAAGTGTAATAGTGGCACAACAAATAATAGACTATCAAAGCGATCTAAAATTCCGCCGTGTCCAGGTAATATAGTTCCTGAATCCTTTACATTGAAATGACGCTTTATGGCGGATTCCACTAAATCACCCATCTGCCCAATGATAGATGCAAAAATTGTGATGAAAATAAGTGAGATGTAGCCATTTGCAAATGGGTACATTGCCTGCATCCCTATTGCAAAGATTACTGCAATTACAATACCGCCTACAAAACCTTCTATCGTTTTCTTCGGTGAAATTTCTGGCCATAGCTTATTTTTACCTAGCTTTCTTCCAACAAAATATGCTCCTGAGTCCGTCGTCCAAACAACTAGTAAACAGTAGACAACATATACAAGTCCTTCATTTCTTGTTTCAACTAAATAATGGAAGCCCAAGCCTACATAAAACGCACCTAATAAAATAAAACCAACTTCATCAAATGTGATTTTATTTTTCACAAGAACTACATATATCAGCAAAAGCATAACGATGCCATACACAACCATCAAATTAGAGGAATAGCCAATTGCTTCTACTACCTTACCCGACCAATCCTTAGGTATAACAAGTAATATTAAAATCAGTAGCCCTAAAATACCGGGCACTGAAAAAAGTGATATACCTTTCATTTTTAGTATTTCATAAAAGCCGACAACAGCCATTGCAAGCACAAGTAGTGTAAATGGTACATTTCCATAAATAACAAATGGAATAAAAAGCGCAGCTGCAATTATTGCTGTGATGATTCTTTGTTTCAAGTTGTTTCTTCTCCCTTCAACCCACCGTAACGGCGATTACGTTTTTGATAGTTTTCCACCGCTTCCAATAAGGTTTCCTCGCCAAAATCTGGCCATAATGTATCTGTAAACCAAAATTCTGTGTAGGCGAGCTGCCATAGCATAAAGTTACTTAATCGTACTTCACCGCTGGTACGAATTAATAAATCTGGCTCTGGTAAATGAGCTGTCATTAAATGAGATGTTAAACATTCTTCTGTTATATCTTGTAACGTTAATTGACCATCTTGCACTTTTTGAAGCATCGTTTTCATTGCATTTACCATTTCAGAACGACTTCCATAATTCAAAGCAAAATTTAAGATTAACCCTGTGTTATGCTTCGTCTCCTCCATCGCTTCAAACAATGCCTTTTGTGTATGTGCGGGCAATAAAGCAGGATCTCCAATCATTTCCACACGTACATTACGTTCCATCATCTCTGGTAAAAAGGAGCCTAAAAATTCAACAGGTAAACGCATAAGAAAATCTACTTCTGTTTTTGGCCGCTTCCAGTTTTCTGTTGAGAACGCATACACCGTTAAAACCTTTATTCCAAGATCTGACGCAAACCTAGTGACTTTTCGTACCGTCTTCATACCTTCATGGTGCCCGGCAACACGAGGCATCGCGCGTTTTTTTGCCCAACGTCCATTTCCGTCCATAATAATCGCAACATGGGCAGGAATTGGCTCGCTTTTAGCAAGGGCAACACGTTCCCCCAATGATAGTGTATTCATATTTATTTGTTTACCTAATAGCTTTTTAAACATGCTAACTCCCCCACTACAACTAATCGGACGTATACTAACCTATCATAACAAACAAAAGCACGTTTTGTCTTTCTCTAAATTGACTATGTATGAACCAGCTTTATTTAGAACTATTTACAAGTAAGGCTTTTAAAGGGCTTTTCCCTTAATCTCATGCAATCCTCATCTGTGTTTCCGTTTCACGTAAAGAACTGTTCTTCTTAATCCAAAAAAGAAAGCAAAAATAGTTGAAAGGTATTTCTCTAAGACAATTAAAAGCTTGAATGTATGAGATTTGACTAAATCTGATACATTAAGATCTAATTGTAAAGAGAAAAGACGTCCTGATATATATAGGACGCCTTCATCTCCTTAAAAAGTTCCATCTTAGATAAATGTAAAGCGTCTGCTTACACCTCTAGAATTTCTTTTTCTTTTTCTTTCGTTACTTGATCTACTTTTACAATGAATTCATCTGTTAATTTTTGAATATCTTCACCGTAGCCACGTAGATCATCCTCTGTGATTTCGCCAGCTTTTTCAAGTTTTTTCAGATCGTCATTAGCATCACGACGAACGTTACGTACAGCGATTTTTGCATCCTCTGCTTCTTTTTTCACTTGCTTCACAAGATCTTTACGACGCTCTTCTGTTAAAGCAGGAATCATTAAACGAATGACAGAGCCGTCATTTGTTGGTGTAATACCAATATCTGATTTCATAATCGCTTTTTCGATTTCACCTAAGATTGTCTTATCGTAAGGCGTAATAACTAATAAACGCGCTTCTGGTACCGCAACACCTGCAAGCTGATTAATCGGTGTTGGTGCACCATAGTAATCAACCGTAATGCGATCTAATAGTGATGCGTTAGCACGCCCTGCACGGATTGATGATAATTCACGACTGAAGGCAGCGATTGTTTTGTTCATTTTTTCTTTAGCTTGTTCCAATACTTGTTTAGCCATTATGCATTCCTCCTAACAACTGTTCCAATTTTCTCGCCTAGTACGGCACGTTTAATATTACCTTGTTCTGTAATTGAGAAGACAATTAACGGAATATCGTTATCCATACATAAAGTAGAAGCTGTTGAATCCATTACTTGTAAACCTTGTTGAATAACGTCTAAGTATGTGAGTGTATCGTATTTAATGGCATTTGTATCTATTTTAGGATCTGCAGAATAAACACCATCTACATTATTTTTAGCCATTAAAATCGCATCTGCATCGATTTCCGCTGCACGTAATGCAGCAGTTGTATCAGTAGAGAAGAACGGATTACCTGTCCCTGCTGCAAAAATAACCACACGTTTTTTCTCTAGATGACGAACTGCTTTACGACGAATATATGGTTCTGCTACTTGTGTCATCACAATAGAAGATTGGACACGTGTTTCAATGCCTAATTTTTCAAGTGCATCTTGTAATGCTAGAGAGTTCATAACCGTTGCAAGCATACCCATATAATCGGCTGCCGCACGATCCATCCCCATTTCACTACCGATTTTTCCACGCCATATATTACCGCCACCTACAACAACAGCAACTTCTACATCAAGATCTACTACTTCTTTTACTTCCTCTGCAACAGCCTTGATTATTTTTGGTGATAAACCGAAGCCAGCTTCTCCCGCTAACGCTTCACCACTTAATTTTATAACTACTCGTTTATATTGTGGCACACTCATTGTAAACCTCCGTCAGACTTTATTTAAAACATCTCTATTCCCTTTTCCATTATAGTATATATTACAATAATTACTAGTTGTGAATAAGGCAGAATAGAAAATTATATCCTTCTTTTCGCTCTCTTCGGAAAAATAGGGAACACGTTAAATTGTGTTCCCCATTTTTTTCTAGAAAATCTAGATATTATTTGATTAGGATCAAATGTGACTAAATTAGTTACCTTTAACTTGGCTCATTACTTCTTCAGCAAAGTTATCTTCACGTTTTTCGATACCTTCACCTACAGCATAGCGTACGAAACCATTTACTGAACCACCAGTTGATGCAACGAAGTCACGGACTTTTTGGTCAGAGTTTTTAACGAATGTTTGGTCAAGTAAACAAACATCCTCGAAATATTTACCAAGGCGACCTTCCACCATTTTAGCAACGATGTTTTCTGGTTTACCTTCGTTAAGTGCTTGTTCAGTTAATACTTTACGCTCACGTTCAACTTCGTCAGCAGAAACTTCATCGCGAGAAACATAAGTTGGGTTGATTGCTGCGATATGCATAGCAACATCTTTAGCAGCTGCTGCATCAGTAGAACCTTCTAAAGTTACTAATACACCGATACGACCACCCATGTGTAAGTAAGAACCAAATGCATCTGCATCTGATTTTGTTTTCACTTCGAAACGACGTAGGTTGATTTTTTCACCAATTGTTGCAACTGCTGTTGAAATTTGGTCAACAATTTTTACACCTTCAGCGTTTGTAAGCTCTAATGCATCCTCAACAGATGCAGGTTTAGCAGCAAGTAATTGCTCAGCTAAAGATGTAACTAAAAATTGGAATTTATCATTTTTAGCAACGAAGTCAGTCTCAGCGTTTACTTCAAGAATAATTGCTTCGTTTCCATTTTCTAAAATGTAAGTTGTACCTTCTGCAGCGATACGGTCAGCTTTTTTAGCAGCTGAAGATAGACCTTTTTCGCGTAAGAAGTCGATTGCAGCTTCTAAATCGCCTTCTGTTTGTACTAACGCTTTTTTACAATCCATCATACCAGCGCCAGTTTTTTCGCGTAATTCTTTTACTAATTGTGCAGTAATGTTTGCCATTTAGTGTTTCCTCCTCAAATTGGTTGGACAAATTTTAGTGATAGGTTCTAAAAAAGGTGATAAGGGTTCTGAGCCACTTATCACCTTTTTGTAAACGTGAATTACTCAGCAGCAGCTTCTACAGCTGGAGCTTCTTCTTCACCTTGTTTTGACTCGATTAAAGCGTCAGCCATTTTAGCAGTTAATAGTTTAACAGCGCGAATAGCATCATCGTTAGCAGGGATTACGTAGTCGATTTCATCTGGATCACAGTTTGTATCAACAATACCTACTAGAGGGATGTTTAATTTACGAGCTTCAGCAACCGCAATACGTTCTTTACGTGGGTCAACCACGAACATTACGTCTGGAAGATCGTGCATATCACGGATACCGCCTAAGAATTTGATTAGACGTTCGTGTTCTTTTTTAAGTTGGATTACTTCTTTTTTAGGTAGAACTTCGAAAGTTCCTACTTCTTCCATTTTTTCGATTTCTTTCATACGTGCAACACGTTTTTGAATTGTACCGAAGTTTGTAAGAGTACCACCTAACCAACGTTGGTTGATGTAGTAGTTGCCTGAACGTTCAGCTTCATCTTTGATCGCTTCTTGTGCTTGTTTTTTCGTACCAACGAAAAGAACTTTACCACCGTCTTGACCAACTTGACGCATGAAGTCATAAGCTTCCTCTAATTTTTTAACAGTTTTTTGTAAGTCGATGATGTAGATCCCGTTACGTTCAACGAAGATATATTTCTTCATTTTTGGGTTCCAACGACGAGTTTGGTGACCGAAATGTACACCAGCTTCAAGTAATTGTTTCATAGAAATTACTGACATGTGAATTTCCTCCTAGTATGTTTGGTTTTTATCCTCCGCATTTATCGCTTGCAACAAGCTACCCTAATCTTAGAGCACCACTTACTACATCAAAATGCGTGTGTAGTAACAACACCATTTGCAACTATATCATAGCTTTACCCTATTCGCAACTGTTTTAGCCATGAAATTTCAATAAAAGCTCGATTTCTGTCTTGCCTTTTTGGAGTTGTTTCGCAATTTCCTCTGGTGTTTTTCCTTGTTTCGCTAATTCAATGGCTTGTTGCTCCGTTGTTAAAATCTTTGATTGTTCCTTTTCTGCTTCATTCGTCATATTAATACTAGCAGATTGTGCTGCTTTTGAAACAGTCTGTTGCTGACGTGAATAAGCACTCGCAACAATATTTTTAGGTATATACTTTCGCGAGTCCGTCTCTAAAGTAGCAGATTCTTGTTCTTTCTTTATTGTGCCAGTAAGAGGTTCCTGCTCCTTCTGAAAGACAATTTGTTCAGTTTGCTGCAAAGCATTTTCTTTCACTCCTGATTTTGAAACACTCTGCAGTTCTTGTATTAAACGATCATTCTCATCTTTCATGTCTGCTAAATAGACACTAATTGTATCATCCATTTCGCGCATTAAACGTTCCTGTTTTTTTTCTAAATCTTTAAATTTAGCTAATTTCGTATTTAAAATAATAAGGAAGTAAAATGAAAGCAACTGTAAAAAAAATAGAATCGTAATTAGTATGGTTGCCATAGTAAACTCCTATCCACTAAAATCCACAAAATTTCCTTTAAACGGATGTGGTGCCTGTTTTTCTTGCTGTTCACCCTTTTTCTTTTTTTTGCGAGTCCCCATAATGTATTCGCCACCTGCTTCTTCATCCTCACTAATTTCATCCATACCTTCTGAAGTATTCACAATTTTTTGCTTGCGATCTATTTCTTTTTTTAATGCTTCATTTGCATGTGCTTGTTGAGCCAAAGTTTGCTGCTGTGCCTGATCTGCCATTTTCCCTGCCTCAAACGTTTTTGGAATAGCAATTTGTAATTCGACACCCTTTAAACTCATTGGAATTCCTCCCTTAATGTTATGTATCTAATCATCATTAGGCATTAATCATCTCATTAGATAATAATTTTCGTAGCTTTAATAGCGCCTTTGAGTGAATTTGTGATATACGTGAAGTTGATAATTCAAGCATTTCACCGATTTCTGTTAAGGTCAATTCCTCTGTATAAAATAAACTAAGCACCAATTGTTCCTTTTCATTCAATTTTTGAATATTTTCCGCTAAATCACCCAATAATTCTGATTTAATAATAATCTGTTCAGGTGTTTTTGTTGTATCATCCCTAATAACAAATGACTTGCCATCCGTTTCTTCCTGATCTTGTTGTTCATTAATGGAAAGGACATTTGAAAAGAAATGCTCCTGTACAGTTTGGTAGACTTCCTCCACTGGTAATTCCAAATTTTCAGCAAGCTCCTCAGGTGTTACATGACGCATATATTTTTGTTCTAACCGTTCAATTTGGGCATCCAATTTTTTAGCTTTTTCACGAGCAGAACGCGGCAACCAATCTTCCTTCCGTAAACCATCTATAATTGCTCCTCTTACTCTAAAAGAAGCGTAAGTATCAAATTTCAAATCTCTCTTAATGTCAAATTTATTTAATGCATCAAAAAGACCTACCATGCCCAAGCTTGTTAGATCGTCTCGAGATACATTTTTCGGTAAGCTCGCACCAATGCGTTGTACATGATAAGATACTAGTGAAATATATTTTTTGATAAGCAAATCCCCAGCATCTGGATCACGGTCATATATCCAACGGTTCCACAGCTTTTGTTCATCGTTTAGATTTGGTTGTGTCATGAAATCCACCTCTCTTAAGAAAACGCCTCTACGCGCCTGTTCATTTAGAAAACACTAAGCTTTACTGTTGTGAGCCGCCAAGATCAATTTCGCCTTGGCATAATTGCATCCGGATTTTGAATTGTGCCCAAGCCTGGGAGTCTCCTCCTGAATGAAGATAAAATGATTACCATTCTTTCCTACATTATAGCAATAATCGACCATAATTTCATTTGTTTCTCCTACTCTCTCACATATTGTTTAAATTTTTGAGTGTGTATAATTTAGTTGATTGCTAGGTATTTAACTTAGTTTTTACAACTTGTGTATTTATGAAAAGATGTTTATAGAGAGGTAATTAACAAGAAATGAAGTTCTCATTCAAATTTCTTTCATTGCTTGATGCTATTCAAGTTCACTATAACAAAAAAAGAGCCGCAACTCGCGACCCCCTTATATTATGCATTTACTTGTTGTTGATCTTCTCGACTCATCATCGTTCGTACAACTTGTGCAATTTCTTCCGAGCTTTCATCCTGAAATTCAACAGTTGAATTAGCAGAAGATGCTTCTTGATTGCCTTCTTGAAGTTCGTCGGATGTGTTTTCTTCCAACTCACCTTCACCCATTTCTTCTTTATCCTCTGGTGTATATAAAATATAGGCAATTATAAAGCGAATTATATACATTGCGAAAAACACAATTATGGCTGCTACAAATGATCCTATAAGAATACGTAGTGGCGTAAGAGGTTTTTGAAATGTACTAAAAAAATAAATTGAAAAAGCAATTAGCGCTCCCCATAGGTTGTAAAAAATAGAACCAAACATTATATTTCGCTCACTCCTTGGTTAACTGTTCGAATATGTAATGTTGACGTCGCGGGATTAAATTCAATTGTTCTACCACTATTACCACCAGTGTCTTCAGCAACTAATGGGATGCCATGACGTTTCAACTCACGTTTTACAGCCTCTACATTACGTGGACCAATGCGCATCGAGTCTTTATCTGAAGTGAATTGGAACATCTGCGCACCACCTGCAATTTTTGCCTTTAACTTGAATTTTTGTACGCCTTCTATTTTTAATAAGTCAATCATAGCCGAAATACCTGTATCAGCAAATTTGGCTACGTTTATTGACTCTTGTCTACCTAAACTTGAATCTGGCAACATCACATGTATTAAACCAGCAATTTTTTTTGACTCATCATATAAAATAACACCCACACAAGATCCAAGACCTGATGTTCTGATGGTGTTTGGTAACTTTACCACATCCATTTGTGCAATTCCAACTTTAATCACTAGCCCACTACTATTCAGCATCATCTATGAAACTCCCAATGCCTTAAAAATAGCATCAAATGAGTCTGGATCAGGCAATAAGAAAAAGTGGCCCCTTACTGTTTCATGATCCTCTACACCGTCTTCAAAAATGGATGTGTTTATGACGATAACATTATCGCTTACATGTGATAATTCAATTAAGCCAATACTGATAATAGCACCAAACATATCAACGCTTAGTCCTGGTACAGTTGGATAAATTTTTAAATTTGTAAAGTCAGATAACGCGGATAAATAGGAACCCGATAAAATATTCCCCATTTCCTGCATGGCAGATAATCCTAACTCTGAAACTGGTCGTTTTTTAAAGTCAAATGATTCATCATAAATAAGACGACGAATAAATCGATTCGCTTGTTCTATTGGCAAGATAAAGAACATACTGCCTTCAGCATCACCTTCGATGCGTAGATAGATGCCAACTACAACATTTTCAGATCCACCAGCAAGCTCCATCATGTCATTAAACGACACCATTTCTACCTTTGGTACTCGCATATCAATTTTTTTTCCGAGCAAATTGGAAAGTGCTGTCGCAGCATGCGCAGCACCAATATTCCCAATTTCCTTCAATACATCTAAATGTAGTGATGTAATCTTTTGATTAAATGTCATTATCGATCCCTACTTTAGTGGATTTAGTACTTTCTCTAAATGCAATAAAATTAATAATCGTTTATCAATTTTAGCAACTCCTGAAATAAACTCTTCTTCAAGCGAGCCAACTACTTCTGGCTGTGGTTCGATTGAATTAGCAGGGATGTCTAATACATCATTTGCAGAGTCTACGACGAAGCCTACTTCCATATCTTCTAATGAAATAATGATAATACGCGTTGTTTCTTCGTGCTCAGAAATTGGTAAATCAAACCTTTCTCGTAAATCAACAATTGGTGTTACGACACCACGAAGGTTTATGACACCTTTTACATATTTCGCTGTTTTTGGTACACGCGTAATATGCATTAATTTTTCAATCCCTTGAACATGTGACACTGGGATTGCATATTCTTTATCGGCTAATTGAAAGACAATTACTTTAATACTTTCTTGTTCCACTGCATTTGTCATGATTAACACCTCTCTTATTCATTCACCTTACTTATTTTATAAGTGCGTTACAGTCCACAATTAAGGCTACTTTTCCGTTACCTAAAATAGTTGCACCTGAAATAGCAAAGATATTCGTTAAGTAATTGCCTAATGACTTCAGTACAATCTCTTGTTGGCCAATGAATGAATCCACAACTAGACCAGCAAGTTTCTCACCTTTTCGAACGATCACTACTGAATGGAATTCATCATCCTGCTGTTCTTTCCGAGGTACTTCAAAGATTTCTTCTAAGAACACAAGTGGGACAACTTTACCACGGAAGTCAATTACTTTTTGATTATGCGCATTCATAATCTCTGATGAACGGATAATAGAAGTTTCAATGATTGATGAAAGTGGAATAGCATAAATCTCTTTTTCAATTTCTACTAACATAACAGAAATAATCGATAATGTTAGAGGTAATTGAATTGAGAAAATTGATCCTACATCTTGTGTGGATTCAATTGAAATATTTCCACCTAAAGATTCAATTGTTGTTTTCACAACGTCTAATCCAACGCCTCGCCCGGATACATCTGAAATGACATCAGCTGTAGAGAACCCAGATGCTAAAATTAACTCGTTAATTTGCTTATCTGACATTGAATAGGATTGCTCTTGTGTCACAACACCTTTTGATATTGCTTTTGCTAATACTTTATCACGGTTAATCCCTGCGCCATCATCCTCAATTTCGATAAAGACATAGTTACCACTATGATATGCACGTAGTACAACTGTTCCTTCTTCTGGCTTGCCTTTAGCACGACGCGCAGTAGGATTTTCAATACCATGATCAACAGAATTTCGGATTAAATGAACAAGTGGATCCCCAATTTCATCGATAACTGTACGATCTAGCTCTGTTTCAGCACCAATAATTTCGAGGTTAATTTTCTTGTTTAGATCACGAGATAACTGACGAATCATTTTCGGGAAGCGATTGAATACTGTTTCAACCGGAACCATACGCATCGTTAAAATAATAGTTTGTAAGTCACCCATGACGCGGCTCATACGTTCCACTGTTTCATTTAACTCTCCATGGTTAACTTCAGTTGCAATAGACTGTAGTCGTCCTCGATCGATAACAAGTTCTTCAAATAAGTTCATTAATATATCAAGTCGCTCGATATTTACACGAATTGTTTTATTACCAACAGGCGCATGATTTTTTTCAGCCTTAGCAGGCGCCGCTGCTTTTGCAGGTGTAGGTTTTGCAGTATTTGTTTTTGGTGCAGTAGCAGGTTGAGCCTCAACTTCTACCGTTGCTGTTGCCACTACTTCTTGAATTGCTTGTTCTTTTGCGCTATGTTGCTTTAGTTCGATAATTGCGACAATCACTTCTTCGACTTCAGAAACTTTCATAATCTTTTTCCGCATATCTTCAGCAGATTCTTTTGTTACGAAAGCTACGTAAAATTGTTGGTCGAACTGTTCGTCTTCAAGCTTATCTACAGATGGAGTTGATTTAATGACATCCCCATCTTTTTCTAATATTTCAAACACCATAAATACACGTGCTGCTTTCAAAAGACAGTCCTCACGTAATTTCACTGAAATTTCGAATGCATTGAAACCTTGTTCAGCAGATTGTGAAATAACAGTTTGTTCAAAGCCGTCATACTCTAACACACTTGCTACATCAGTAGTTGGTGTCTCAATAGTTGCGACAATCACTTCTTCAACTTCTGAAACGCTCATAATCTTTTTCTGCATATCTTCAGCAGATTCTTTCGTTACGAAAGCTACGTAAAATTGTTGGTCGAACTGTCCGTCTTCAAGCTTTTCTACTGATGGATTTGCTTTAATAACTTCCCCATCTTTTTCTAAAATCTCGAACACCATAAATACTCGTGCTGCTTTTAAAAGACAGTCCTCACGTAATTTGACTGAAATTTCGAATGCATTAAAACCTTGTTCAGTAGATTGAGCAATAACTGTTTGTTCAAAGCTGTCATACTCTAACACACTTGCTAAAGCTGTAGCTGGTGTCTCAGTAGTTACTACTTCAGGAATCGCTTCCTCACCTAATTCAATACGCTTTAATTGAGCAACGGTTGAAGATACATCTCGCTTTCCATCTCCACCATTTGCAATGTCCATCACCATTTCTTCTAAATGATCTACAGACTCAAAGACAACATCTAGAATTTCTGGCGACACATGAATTTTCTCGTTTCGGATTGCATCTAATACATTCTCCATTTTATGCGTTAAATCTGCTAAATCCTCGAAGCCCATCGTTGCAGACATACCTTTTAATGTATGTGCCGAACGGAAAATTTCCCCAACAATCGCCAAATCTTCCGGATTTTTTTCTAATTCTAATAAATGTTCACTACATGCTTGTAAATGTTCTTTACTTTCTTCGATAAACATCTCTAAATATTGATTTACTTCCATAAGAGGACACCCCTTTTAAGGCAAATATTTCATTATTGTTTGTGCAATATCATCTACATCTGCAACTTCATCAATAAGCTGCGTTTCTACTGCTGCTTTTGGCATTCCATATACAATGCATGTTTCGGCTGACTCAGCGATAGCAATTACATTGCCAGTACTTTTTAGTACCTTTAGTCCATTTGAACCATCTTGACCCATACCCGTCATAATCACTGCTACCTTATCAAAATCTTTCCATTGACTCACATCTTCGAACATCACGTCTACAGAAGGTCGATGTCCGGATCTAGGTGGTTCATTATTATCTAGAACAATGCCAAAGGAGGTACCTACTTTCCGCAGTTTCAGATGATACCCTCCAGGTGCAATATAGGCCACTCCATTTTGGAGAATATCGCCTTGCTCGGCTTCTTTTACAGTAATTTCACTCAATTGATCAAGACGAGTCGCAAGTGATTTTGTAAACCCAGCTGGCATATGCTGGACAATTAAAATCGGTGCTTGAATTGTTTTAGGTATTTTCGTAATGACTTCCTGTAACGCTCTTGGTCCACCAGTAGAAGTACCAATCAACACAATTTTCCTACCTATTTTATTCCACTCCACACGTGACCTTGATAGCTCTACTCTTGTTGGAGAAATACTGACAGGAGGGGCTATCTTTCCTTCATTAAGTGATTCTCTTCTTATGGTACTCACGTTTAATGCCGGTTCTTGTTGTCTTTTACTACCAGAAGGCTTCTTTAATTTTGAAATAGGTACCAATGATGCTTGTTCAACCTTGTGGACAAGTTCAGTTTGGATTTTATGTAAATCAAGAGAAATTGTTCCGCTCGGCTTCGCAACAAAATCCACTGCTCCAAATTCGATTGCTGATAAGGCATTTTCAGCACCTCGTTGAGTTGTACTAGAAAGCATCACCACAGGTACTGGACATATTGTCATTATTTCTTTTAAAGCATCAAGTCCATTCATTTCAGGCATCTCAATATCCATTGTCACAACTGTCGGCCTCAATGTTTGAATTTTTTTTATCGCATCTTTCCCATTTCGTGCAGTTCCAACTACTTCAACCTTCGAATTACCAACAAAAAAGTCACTAATTAGCTTTCTCATAAAAGCAGAATCATCAACTACCAATAGCTTGCTTTTATGTAAAAAGTCCAATTAATCACGCCCTTTCGAAAAAATACTTCTTAATTTAGTTAAGAATTTACTCGCTGACTGATCATGTGCGTGAACTTCCTCCACACGGTGTTCCATAAAACGAGCCACTATAAGTTGAAGTGTCTTCGAAATAAGTGCGTCCGGATAAGCAAGTGAAAAAGGTACTTGCTCGCGCACAGCCTTACGCACAACTGCATCCTCGGGTAATGATCCTAAAACAGTAACCTCTTTGTCCAAAAAACGTTTCATGGTCTGCTTTAATCGTTCATTGGTTTCCATTCCTTCTTCCTTACTATAAGCACGATTACAGAGAATATAAAACTGTTTATCCATATCTCTTACATGAATATATTTCATCATCGAATAGGCGTCTGTAATAGAAGTTGGCTCAGCCGTTGAGATAACAATAATCTCATCGATTGATTTCAGTAAATCTAATGACCAGCTAGTTGCTCCTGCCCCCATATCAAATAAGATATAATCAAAATTTTTTTGTAGTTGCTCAAATGCATGTATGAGTCGTTCAAGCAACACTTCTGACCATTCTAGGACACTCGACATGCCAGATCCACCTGAAATATACTTTAAACCGTATGGACCCTCAAATACCACTTCATCTAGTAACTTATTTCCTTCCAAGTAATCTTTTAAACTATAAGAAACATTTTTTCCTATTAAGATATTGATATTCCCCATACCAATATCCATATCAACGATTGCAACTTTTTTCCCTTTATTCGCTAGCATAGTTGCAAAATTCATTGTGAAGTTACTTTTACCTACCCCACCTTTGCCGCTTACAACAGCAATTGCTCTACCTAAATCACCTTGCCGCCTTAGCATTTTCAAGCGTAATGTTTCAGCTTGGTCTCTCATTTTTCTTCACCTTGGAAAAACAAATTAAGCACTGCTTCTAGATTAGCTTCTTCAATATCTTCTGGTACTTCTTGACCATTTGTATAGTAAGCAAGTCCTTTATTATATTTAATCATTAAATTAATCATTGTGCCAATAGAATTTGTTTCATCTAGCTTTGTAAAAATGAATTTTTCAATTGATAATTGCTTAAATTGCTCTATAATGTTTGCCATGTCCTTCTCTTTTGTTGTCATGGCAAGGACTAAGAAGGATTCTGCTTGATCATCGAATTTAATTAGACGCTGTAAATCATCGACATATTTTACTTCTTTATAATTTCTACCTGCTGTATCGATAAATACTAAATCTAAATGAGCCAAACGATGAACGGCTTGTTCAAAGTCTGTTGCATTATAGGCAATCTCGACAGGTGCCTGTAAAAGTCCTGCATATGTTTTCAATTGCTCAATTGCTGCAATCCGGTACGTATCAGTTGTAATAAATCCTATTTTTTTCTTTTTCTCTAAAACTGCTCTAGCTGCCATTTTTGCGATAGTTGTTGTTTTACCAACACCTGTAGGACCAAGAACATTAATATATTTTCTTTCATAGGATATTCCTCCTATTGGGAGATCCTCTAGCCTTTTACGCAATAAATTTTTCGTTATCAGCTTGCATTGTGAAAAATTAATTTCTGATGCTTCTCTAAAATGCATAAAAAGCTCATCACCAATCTCCGTGATGAGCTCTTCACTTAGCTCCTGCTGTCTTAAGTATTCAATGAAGGGGAAGAGTTCATCGGGATATTGAGCTTGGGTAGTCTTTTTATGCATAGATTGCATTAAAGATTTTAAATCTGCAATTTCCTTCCTCAATTCATCAGGAATGCCTGTGTCTTCATGTAAGGACACATCTTGCTGCGGTTGTCCCTGGTGTATTTTGGCTTGAACAGCATGGGTAATTTCTTGCAGCCTTACATTTTCTTTTTTAAGCGGTATTTCTGGAACAACAGCAGGTGCTGGAGCCAAGTTCTTGGGCTCCATTGAATCGATACCTGCCACTACCTCAAAACTTTTCTTTTTTATGATCCCGAAAAATTTCTTGTTGATTACTACCTTTGAATTCAAAATGACAGCGTCCTCACCTAACTCAGCACGCACAAGCTTCATAGCCTCTGGAATGGAAGATGCATAATATTTTTTCATTTTCATTCTACATTCACCACCCCAACACTTTGAATTTCAACCGTAGCATCAAGTTCGTTATACGACAGAACAGGAATCTGCGGGAAGTAACGCTCTGTTAGCTGGCGCAGGTACATACGAACAGCAGGAGAGCATAAAATAATAGCTGATTGCTCCATAAAGGAAACACGTTCTATTTCTGCTGCAATGGATTCCAGTACAATTTGAGAATCTTGTGGATCCATTGCCAAATAATTACCATGATCGGTTTGCTGAATACTATCAGCAATCATTTTCTCTACTTTACCCGAAACAGTAATAACCTTCAATGATGAACCGTCTCCAACAAATTGTGAAGTAATCTGACGCGCCAGAGATTGACGCACATACTCCGTTAATATATCCGTATCGCTAGTTAATTTTGCATAATCAGCTAATGTTTCAAAGATAATTGGTAGATTGCGGACAGAAACATTTTCTCGAAGTAATTTACCCAGTACTTTTTGAATTTCCCCTGTTGATAAAGGAGTAGGCGTCAATTCTTCTACTAAAATTGGATGTGTCTCGCGTAAATGATCGATCAGCTGCTTTGTCTCTTGACGACCAAGTAGCTCATAAGCATTGGCACGAATCATTTCTGTGAGATGTGTTGAAACAACACTTGGTGGGTCAACGACTGTATAGCCAAACATTTCAGCATCTTCTTTCACTTGCTCAGTTATCCATTTAGCAGGTAAGCCAAATGACGGCTCGACTGTGTCAATGCCCTCAATAGAATCATCATCTCCTGGACTCATTGCTAAATAATGATCGAGCAATAGTTCACCTCGTGCCATTTCGTTCCCCTTAATTTTAATTCGATATTCATTTGGCTGTAATTGAATATTATCTCGAATACGTACAACTGGAATAACAATCCCTAATTCTAATGCTAATTGACGACGAATCATAATGACACGGTCTAATAAATCCCCACCTTGAGCTGCATCTACTAAAGGTATTAGTCCATAGCCAAATTCAAATTCAATAGGGTCCACATTTAATAAATTCACAACGTTTTCAGGGCTCTTCATGCCGTCTGTTGCCACTTCTTCCTCAATTTCAAGTAATTCTTCTTCATCCTCTGGTTTCTTACGCTCCATCATATATGCACCAGCAATTAGTGAGACACCAATTGGCAGTGTAACCCAGTTTGGAATAGGCGTAAATAACCCTAGTAATACAATCGTACCACCTGCAACATAGAGTAGTTTTGCCTGGGCAAAGAGCTGGCCCGTAATATCTTGTCCAAGACTTCCTTTAGAGGATGCACGTGTTACAACAATACCTGTCGCTGTAGAAATTAATAGCGCAGGAATTTGAGATACAATACCGTCACCAACAGTTAACTTAGAAAAATGAGTTGCTGCTTCTGCAAATGGAAGCTTCATCTGCACAACACCGATGATAATCCCAAATAACAGGTTGATAATAACCATTACCATAGAGGCAATGGCATCCCCTTTAACAAATTTTGTGGCACCATCCATTGCTCCGTAGAAATCCGCTTCACCCGATACTTTATCGCGTCGTTCACGTGCTTCTCGCTCAGAAATAACTCCTGCATTTAAGTCAGCATCAATACTCATTTGTTTACCAGGCATCGCATCCAGTGTAAACCGTGCCGCAACCTCAGCTACACGTTCTGCTCCTTTTGTGATAACGATAAACTGTATTAACACTAGAATTAAGAATACAACTAATCCAACAAGAACATTACCACCGACTACGAAATCACCAAAGGTTTCAACAACAGAACCAGCGTCTCCATTCGCCAAAATGGCACGTGTTGTGGAAACACTCAGTCCAAGTCGGAACAAGGTTAACAGTAAAATAACGGAAGGAAATATAGAAAAATCTAATGCTTCCTTCATACTCATTGCTGTTAAAAGTACGATTAATCCCAATGTAATATTAATGACGATTAAGAAACTTAACATCCACGGAGGAAGAGGGATGATGAGCATCGCAACGATTAAAATAACCGCACCTAAAACCCCTATATCGCGAACTTTCATTTGTGTCCCTCCTACTTAAAACTTTAAATTTTCCGCTTAATTCGATATACATAAGCAAGCACTTCTGCCACTGCTTTGAAAAACTCGTCTGGTACTTGATCGCCAACTTCTACCTGATCATACATTGCTCGTGCCAATGGTCTATTTTCAACCATAATGACATCATGTTCTTTAGCAATCAGTTTAATCTTTTGAGCGATAAAGTCTGTCCCCTTCGCCACAATACGAGGAGCATCCATATTATTCTCATCATATTTGAGAGCAATTGCATAGTGCGTAGGGTTTGTAATGACAACATCCGCGCTAGGAATTTCCGACATCATACGACGCATCGCCATTTCGCGTTGACGCTGTTTGATTTTTGATTTAATTAGCGGGTCACCCTCACTATTTTTATATTCATCTTTAATATCTTGCTTAGACATTTTAAGATTTTTTTCATAATCATGTTTTTGGTACATCCAATCTAAAATGGATACACAGAGCAGGACGAGAGAAGCTGCAATTCCCATGATTCCTACAAGCTTGCCCACTGTAATAAGCGTAATTCCAGGGCTTTTAAAGGATAATGCCAAAACCTCTGGCAAATTAGTCCATACAATAATTGTCGTAACGCCACCGATAAAGCCAATCTTTAATACGGATTTAATCAGCTCTACAATGGCCTTAACTGAAAATATTTTTTTTAATCCCTTGATTGGATCCATCTTCGTTAAATCAAATTTCATAGGCTCTAAAGTAAATAAAAAACCAAATTGTAGAAAGTTACCTGCTAATGCTCCTACAAAGGCTATTGCCATAATTGGAACAACGATATAAGCCATCTCCACCAACATTTCTATAAATAAATGCATGACACTTTCAATCGTTAGAGTTTCTACGTGTATATTATGAATGAAAGTTTGTCTGAAAAAGGCCAATAAATCGTCTCGCATTGAACCTGCGAAGAAGAATAAGAAGATAAAGACCATGAGCATGACAATTGCACTGGAAATATCCTGACTTTTGACAACCTGACCCTTTTTTCGTGCATCTTGACGTTTTTTAGGTGTCGCCTTTTCCGTCTTTTCTCCAGAAAAATATTGTAAATCTAAGTCTAGTAGTAGCTTCATTTTATCCACCACCTAAAATTGCCATAAAATCTCGCATTGCATAAATCATGATACTAATCAGCTTTTGGATAACCTGAATCATGACAGCCATCATTGTAAATAACACTAGAAAACTTACACCAATTTTAATAGCAAAACCGACTACAAAAATGTTTAACTGCGGGACTGTTTTAGCAGTAATACCAAGCGCTAAATCAACTAAAAACAATGTTGCTACTACAGGCGCAGCCATTTGAAAGGCAATAGCAAAAACAGCTGTAAATGTTGTAATAATAAACGTTATATAATTGTCACTCGAGAAATGAGGAAATCCTTGATCTATCGGTAAAAATTGATAACTATAATAGATGCCATCTAGAATCATATGATGTCCATTAATGGCTAATAGTAAGAGGATTGCTAACATATTAAAAAATTGACCAATTAAAGGACTTTGTGCACCAGTTTGCGGGTCAATTATATTGGCGATAGCAAATCCCATTTGAAAATCAATAAAGCTTCCGGCTATTTGAATTGCCGACATGATGATATAGCCTACTAGACCAAGTAACAGTCCTATGAGGGCTTCTTTCATCACTAACAGTATGTAATCACCATTAAAGGCTAATGGCTCGACGTCTATCGTATAATACATCATCCAAGCTAAAACGAGTGCGAGAGTTATTTTGACTTGTGGTGGAATCGTTCTGTACGAGAAGAAAGGAACCGTAACAAAAAATGCTGATACACGCACAAGCACTAACAAGAAAACCGTAAAGTGCGGAATTAATTCATTCATCTACTCACCCTATATAACGCGTTAAATTCTCAAAAATATCTCTCGCATAGTTTGTCACCTGGGATAACATCCATGGCCCGAAAAATACAATGGCCACTAATACAGCGATGATTTTTGGAACAAATGCTAATGTTTGCTCTTGAATCGAAGTTGTTGCTTGAAAAATACTTACCGCTAAACCTGAAATTAGTGCAACTAAGAGTAGTGGACCGCTTGTTAGAAGGATAACCATAATGGCACGCTCTGCAATTGAAATAACCAATTCACCTGTCATACTGTATCATCCCCTAAAAACTTTGTAGTAATGATTTCATCACGAGATACCAACCATCAACGAGAACAAATAATAAAATCTTAAACGGTAATGAAATCATAACCGGTGGTAACATCATCATCCCCATCGACATAAGCGTACTTGCAACTATCATATCGATGACTAGAAATGGAATAAAAATCATAAAACCAATTTGGAAAGCGGTTTTAATCTCACTTAATGCAAAAGCAGGTACAAGCATTGTTAACGGAATTTCTTCTAACGATGCAGGTTTTTCCGCCTGATTGTATGTTAAAAACAAATCAAGATCCTTTTGCCTTGTATGCTTACTCATAAACTCCTTAAAAGGCACACTGGCACGATCATAAGCTTCCTCAAGCCCAATTTCTTCAGAAAATAAAGGCTGCAATGCCTCTTTGTTAACCTCTTGGAATGTCGGAGCCATGATAAAGAAAGTTAAAAATAAAGAAAGACCAACAATGACTTGGTTTGGCGGCATTTGCTGAGTCGCCAACGCAGTTCGAACAAATGATAAGACAATAACAATTCGTGTAAACGAAGTCATCAAAATCAATATACTTGGTGCCAGTGAGAGAACCGTTAACAGTAAAAGGAGCTTCACAGAATTGGAGACATTTGTCGGGTCGCTGTTGGACAAAATACTGATTGCATCATTCATTTATCATCATTCTCCTTTTGCTTCCATCTCTCCAGTTCTTCATTTCGCTCCTGTTTAATTTCGGATATCTTTTTTTCAAATAGCTCACCAAATGAGTCTTTTCCTTGCTCTATGGATGAACTCCCATTATTTTTTCTCTTAAACTTTGAAAATACTTCTGCAATATACGGTGATGTTGCTGCAAGTTCTTGTCGTTCATTATAAAGTGCTAAAAGTGCTGCAACTTCTTCAGGATCAGTAATTTCACGTAACAGCTGAACATCCTCGCCAACCCCAACTAAATAGAGTGTTTTCCCTACTTGTAATAACTGCACTGACTTTTGTGCACCTAACGATAAACCGCCTAAATTTTGTACCAATTGATTACGTTGAAAGTTTAAATTTCTTTTATTTAAAAACTTCATTAATCCATAAAATAAAGCTACAACAAAAATAAGCGCCAAAACCATTTTTATGTATTCCCATGCAGATATATCTCCAGCTGCTGATACTTTTGAATCTTGCGGAGCAGCTGGATCAGTATCTTCTTTACATGCTTCTGTTTTATTGATGCAATCATCGACACTGCCTGTGTTAGATTCAGCGAAGACAGAAGCAGGTGCAGGGTACAAAAATAGGAAGGGTACAAGAAATGCAAAAATCATCGTTAGACGAAATGATTTTAACATTTGCATGCAATCATCCTAGAGCTTTTTGAATCGCTTCAATTACACGATCAGCTTGGAAAGGCTTTACGATAAAGTCTTTCGCACCTGCTTGAATTGCATCGATTACCATTGCTTGTTGCCCCATTGCTGAACACATGATTACAGTTGCACTTGGATCTGAGCCCTTAATTGCTTTAAGAGCAGCAATGCCGTCCATTTCCGGCATTGTAATATCCATTGTTACTAAATCTGGCTTCAGTTCATTGTACTTTTCGACAGCTTGTAAACCATCAGCTGCCTCTCCAACCACTTCAAATCCATTTTTCGATAAAATATCCTTGATCATCATGCGCATAAATGCAGCGTCGTCTACAATCAAAATTCTTTTAGACATGGTTAACTCCTCCAATTGAAACTATCTTAAATTATTTAAACGCTCTGCTTGACTTAAAACATCTGTAATGCGGACACCGAAGTTTTCATCAATAACAACGACTTCACCTTTAGCGATTAAACGGCTATTTACTAAAATATCAACTGGTTCACCAGCTAATTTATCCAGTTCAATAATCGAACCACTAGATAGTTCTAATATCTCTTTTACAGAACGTTTCGTACGTCCTAACTCTACAGTAACTTGCAATGGAATATCAAGTAGCATATTTAAATTTCTAGCTTCAGATTGCGAGATTACATTCGTATCAAAACTAGCAAACTGCGCTTGTTGAACATTGACAGGCTGAACAGGTCTTGTTGCATAAGGGATTTGTTGTTGCTCTTGATACATTGGTTGCTGCTGTACTGGCGCCTCCTGCTGTTGATAAACTGGCTGTGCTGGTGGTGTTGCTGGCGCTTGTGGTTGCATTGGCGGTGGCGCTACTGGTGCTTCAGGTGCAATCGTCGCAGCTACAGGTTCTTCTATTGTTTGTGTTTCTCCTAAAAGTGACTTAACAATATTTTGACTAAATTTAAGTGGTAATAATTGCATTAAATTTGAATCAATTAAATTACCAATACGTAATCTGAAGGATACTTTTACAAGCAGATCATCTTCTGGAATATTTTCTCGCCCTTCATTTTGAGAAATATTCATTAAATCAATTGTTGGTGGAGAAATATCCACTTTTTTGTTGAATACAGTCGACATGGACGTAGCCGCAGAACCCATCATTTGGTTCATAGCTTCTTGAACAGCACTTAACTGAATCTCACCTAAGTCTGGTTTTGGATTTAAACCATCTCCGCCTAACATTAAATCAGCAATAATCGCTGCATCAGATTGTTTAATAACAAGTAAATTCATACCTGTTAAACCAATCGTATATTCAACTTGGACTGCCACATAAGGATGAGGAAATTCCTCTTCTAACTTATTGCGGTTAATCATTGAAATACTTGGGGTAGTAATATCTACTTTTTGACCTAACAACGCTGAAAGTGCTGTAGCAGAGCTACCAAAAGATATATTACCTACCTCACCTAATGCATCTTGGGCAAACGAATCGAGATAATCCTCTACTCGTATATCATTCATATCATCAATTGTAGAAGCTTCAGAGCCGCTGTTTTTATCTTCCAACGTCTCGCCCCTTAATAACGCTTCAATTTCTTCTTGGGAGAGCATTTCATCACTCATCTTCGTCTCCTCCTTTCAAAGGGTCGATAATTTGGATTGCTAATTTTTTGCCTTGCTTACCTGGTTGAACAGTAAATTTCGGTAATGTTCCTACTTTTAACATTAAAGGATTTTCGAATTTTTGATCTAACTGTATGACATCCCCAACTTGCATTGTCAGGAAATCCTCAATCGTGATATCTGTATTACCTAATTCAACGGTAAGTGGTAATTGTGCTTGTTTAACACGTGTTTCAAGCATTTTTGTTTGTTCTGGAGACATCTCTTTCGTATTTGTTTGCATCCAGTAACGAACAGAAAGATTTGGAACAATTGGTTCCAGTACGACATGCGGAATACAAATATTAATCATGCCACTTGTTTCACCGATAATCGTATTTAAGGAAATGACTACAACTGTTTCATTGGGTGAAATCATTTGTAAAAATTGAGGATTCACCTCAAGCTCCACTAAAATCGGATCAATTTCCGCAACATTTTCCCACGCTTCACGTAAATTATCAAATGAACGTTCAAATAGGTTAGTCATAATCTTTGTTTCAATTTCTGTTAAATTATCCACATTACTATGACTTGACCCACTACCGCCCATTAAACGATCTAGCATGGAGTAGGCGATATTCGGATTTATTTCCATCAATATATTACCATCTAATGGCGGCACTTCAAACACATTAATGAGCGTCATATTCGGAATCGAACGTACAAACTCTTCAAATGGTATTTGGTCCACTGATGCAACCGTTATCTGCACATAGCTTCTCAGCTGTGCAGAAAAGAAGGTTGTCAGTAGTCGTGCAAAATTTTCATGTATTCGGGTCAAACTTCGGATTTGATCTTTGGAGAATCGAAGTGCTCGTTTAAAATCATAGACCTTAACCTTGCGCCCCTCGTCCTCTTTCTTTATGTCGTCCGCTGACATTTCCCCAGTTGATATTGCGGAAAGCAGCGCATCTATCTCGGATTGAGATAACACATCTCCTGCCATTTGCCCACCTCCATTTCAAGCAGTTTTTCGTTTTATGAAGTAATAAAGGAGGTAAAATAAATCTCCTGAACTTCTCCCTCTTGCATCAATTCATTTATTCGGGTTTTTAATGATTTTTGGAAAATTTGTTTACCTTGCTTACCTTCTAAATCTTTTTGCTCCATTTCGGAAAGCTCCTGAATAACAATATCTTGCACCTGGAACATACGTTTCGTTAATTCTTTAGCTGCATCTTCACTTGATGTTTGAATTTTTAACGAAAAGCGTACAACTCTGTTATCAGCTAGATTTGTCGTTATTTCTGGAACCTCTACAGAAGCTTTTACGATGTCATCAATCGATGGTTCAAGCGATCCAGCTGGCTTATTAAATTGGGTAAGCAATACAAACGCAATACCCCCGATAAGTATGATTGCTACTAGTACGATAATAATCATCGTCAACATTTTGTTATTCTTCATCTTCTTCACCTCGTAGATGCGGGTTTGATAGTATTTGTATATTTTTATAAAAGGCGGTTACCTTTTGTCGCACCTCATCTTCACTCTGTAAAACAATGATTTTGGTTCCAGTCGTTAATGTTATAGTCGTATCTGGAAAAGATTCGACCGTTTCTATGTATAAAGCATTCAATGTGAATGCTTTGCCATTTAGACGTGTTAGTTCAATCATTGAAATAGGGCCGGGTCTAGCGTGAGAGCCGGCCCGACCCTCCCTCATATGAAATTATGTTTTGATAAATCTGAATGCCGTATTCATATCCTAGTAATATATGCGTTAGTAAGTATTTCTTAACAAATAAAGCATACAAAATTAAAACTATTTTAGTCTATCGTTTTAAGTTTACTAGCTCTTGAAGTATTTCATCAGATGTTGTAATGATACGAGTATTTGCTTGGAAACCACGCTGTGCCACAATCATCTCAGTAAATTCTTCTGATAAATCAACGTTAGACATTTCTAATGCTCCCGGAGCAATTGTTCCCATTCCTGCTACTGTTGCTACTTGAGCATACGGTGCACCTGAGTTCGTAGTAGCTTGGAAATAATTACTACCCACTTTTTCTAGACCACCAGCATTAGGAAATTTAGACATAATAATTTGGCCTGCAAATTTTGGCTGTCCATTAAAATCAATATAAGTAATTGAACCATCATTACCAATACTAAATGATTGAGCAGTAGTAGGAATTCGAATAGTTCCTATTTCACCTTCATTTGGTTCTAGTACACCATCCACCATTAAATTCTCACCGTCTGTACCAGAAACATCTGGCTTGTCGTCTAACACAACACCGTTATCATTATTTGCGTCTACAGAATAATCATCTGCTCTTACACCAACTAAATATTTCCCTTCTGAGTTGACAATATACCCATTTTCATCCATATAGAAATTCCCTGCACGAGTATATAGAATATTGCTAAATGCTTCTTCTCCAGTTTCTTCAATAACTCCATCATCATTTGGTGCAGTTCCATCAGCTACCATAAAGAATCCCTCACCTTGAATGGCAAGGTCAAGTCCCCTAAATGTATTTTGACGTGATCCGGAGCCATGAACTGTATCTATCGTAGCAAGCGTTGAACCGAGACCAACTTGAATTGGATTCGTTCCTCCACGAGTAGCTGTTGGTGAAGAAGCACCTGATGTTGTTTGGGACATAAGATCTTTAAATACCACACGACCTTTTTTAAAGCCATGTGTGTTAACATTAGCGATATTATTTCCAATAACATCTAATTTAGTTTGGAAGTTTTTAAGACCTGAAATACCTGAATACATAGAACGTAACATAAATGCCGTTCTCCCTTCATTTTAAATTGTGTGCGTCTATCATTCAGCACACTAGGCTTCCAATTAAGGTCCAGCCCTTAAAGCACAATGGTGCCATCAATATTTGTAAATAATTGTTGCTTTGCCTCCGTGCGATCCATTGCTGTAATGACAGTAGCATTTTTAGCACTGACAATTAAAGCCGCTTGATCCATCAAGACTAATGGTTGTTTGACACCTTTTGAATGTGCCTCAAATACCTTGTCTGATACAACCTGCCATTCTTGATCAGAAATCGCTATTTTACGCTCAATAATACGTTCTTGGGCATGCTTGCTCACTTTTAGTTCTTGTTGTTTGGTAGCCTCCTGTAAATGAGCTTGAAACGATTGCTGCGATTTTATTGGCGAGGGCTGTGTTTGGCGAATAGATGGATGCAATGGTACACGATGAATTGAAAATTTATCCATCATTATTCTCCACCTTTATTCGCTTATTACTGTAAAATCCTTATCTGTTAACCTTTTGTCATTATCTAATATATATTGTATAATGCCATCTTTATTTGTAACAGAAACGATACGTCCTTGCAGTTCTTGTTCTCCGTCTTTATAAGTAACATTTTTACCAATCAATTTGCTTGCTTGTACAAGTGGCGATTCTGTAACAGAATTATTACCGTTTGAATTTGCTGTTGAGCCATTTAAAATAGCTGAGATATTACCAGGAGTTATTTCTTTTCCATCAGTTAATTTGAAGACTACATCGCCATCAACAAATTTAAGTGATTCGATAATCCCTGTTCCTTCATTGACAATAAAATCTCCTTTTTCATCCTTTTGTTCAGTTAGTTCATGCCACTTTATTTCTTTACCTATAAATGTTGAATAATTCATAAGTTGTGTTTGTTGCTGTGAAGCAAGTAATGATTCCATTGCTTTTGTCATGTTTTGCATTTGTTCTAACGAAGAGAACTGAGCCATTTGAGAGATAAATTCTCGGTCATCCATTGGATTTGTTGGATCCTGATGTTGTAACTGAGTAATTAATAATTGTAGAAAGGCATCTTTACCAAGTTCACTATTTCCAGTTTGCCTTGTTGGTTTTTGATAATTAGAATAGTATAAATCATCAGTTATTGTTTTATTTACAGTTTTTGTTGTTGCATCTGCCATACTTACACCTCCTCGTTTATTAGATAATCACTAAAGGATTTGCCTTCATCGTCATCTTCGCTGCTTTGCTCCTGTTCTTCTTGCTGTTGCTGCTTAAAGAAATTACTAAAGAAGCTTTGATCTCTTTGTTGACGATCTGCATCCTGTAGCGATTGAGCAATATCTAGACGCTCAATTTGGATATTTTGCTGAACAAATGCTTGCTTTAACTGATGAGCTTGACTATCCAGTAATTCTCGTCCATGTGCTGTTGAAGCAAGCAGTCGAGCTGTTAGGACTCCATCATTCTGCACTAGTTCAATTCGAATTGTTCCTAAATTCTCAGGATACAATTTCAATGTTAAACGTGTAATACCCTGCGCATTCGATATTTGAGCTTTATTCATGATAGCTTGCATCTCTTTTAATAATGCCTCAGACTGTGCAGGTTTCGCTGCTGGCAACGTTACTTGGAATGTATCTGCTTTTGTTTGCACTGTATTGGCCGTTACCATTTCATTGGCGCTTGTGTCAGTCTGCTTTGTTACCTGAACCTGCTGTATCACATTCTGAAAACCCTGCAATGGAAGAGTTACAGTTGTTTTTGTTGTTACCTGTGGTGTAGTTTGAATTGTCTCTACATTCGTTTGTAACACTGTTAAAAGGCTTTTAATATTTGTCAGCACGTTTTCTTGTGGAGCTGTTAAATCTGTTTTTTGTCCAACTAATTGTGCTAATTTTAATACTTGAAGTAATTGCGTTGCCTCTTTTGGTGTAACCTGTCCTTCACCCTGTAAAGCAGTAACCACTTGTGCCTGTAGTACAGGTGCCTGAACGTCTACTAATGCTAAAAGCTCCCAAACATCCTTTGCTTCTTTATCTTCACCTAGCAACTTCTGTACTAAATTTTGAAGCTGTTCAGAATCAATGCCTAATGCATCCATTAAATTCTCAAGATTGAGCATTTCATCAATCGCAACAGCTTTATCATCCTCACCAATTTGAAGCATTAACAGACCATCATCATGTGGAATATCTAGTAAGTCAAGTACTTCCTCAATTGATTCAGCGTTAAGAACAGCTGCTAACTGAGCAATCTCTCCTGTTGCTGTTGGTTGTGCAGGCTGAGTTGTTTGATTTGAAGCAGACATAATTTGTCCAAAAACTGAGCCAAATGCAGATAGGTTATCATTTTTTGACCCTCCACTAGCTTTAACATCAGAACCACCATTTGTAGCAGTAGCTGCTGTTTTAGGTGGTATTGCTTTGGATATCATTTGCATCATTGCTACATCCATCTTTTTTCACCTCCTTTCATGTGTGTTATTGCTTAGCCATCATTTCTGTATATTTCGCAGCATTCTCTGGACTCATTTTTTCTAGAATAGCTGCTAATTTATCTGGCTTTAAATTTGTTAAAATACGAAGAGCCTCAGCATCACTCATTTTGATTAACACGGGTGCTGCAGCTTTAGGAGACATTTTATCGAATGTTACTAAAATATCATTAAAATCTCGCTTTGCATCGCTTTGTTCTCTATTTAGTTTTTCAATTTCAAATTGGAGCTGCTCTTTTTCTGTCAATAATTTTTCCTTTTCAGTCGTTGTAGTATCCAATTTCTTTTGTAGCTGTGCAATTTCAGCTTCTTTTTCCTGTATTTCCGCTTGTAGATTTACAAGTTTTGAATCATTGTTAACGACTGCATCTTTTGCCTGTTGTTCTTGTGAAGGAACAAATGGCAAGCTTTCAAAAGCTTTCTTTCCTAAATCAAAGACATTCGTATTCATTAGCGTTGCTACAACAAGTAACACGGCTACCACAAACATAATAGGTATGACAAACCAGGTGAAAAATTTTCTCAAGCCTCCTGATTTACGCTTTGGTTGTTGCTCTGCTAATTCTACTGAAAGTCGATTTTCCTTTTTCGCCATGAAATCACCTGATTTCTCTCTTGTTATACGTAAGGGTTGAAATTTCATCTAAGAAAATACCTTCAATCCGATCTTGCTCCTGCTGGAATAACTTAAAATCCTTTTCTCGCATTTTTTCAAATTTACGTACTTCCAAGTTTTTTTCTAACAGTTTTTCTTCGTACCAATTCATTTTTGAACGTGCTTGCACTACCTTCTGTTGTACATCTACAATTGTTTTTTCGAGGCTATCAATAAATCTTGCATAATGATGAATCTCATCTATAGATGAGCCAACAGCTAAGCGCTCTTGTTGAAAGTCAATTAAATCCTCTTTCTTTTTCAACAGTTCATACAGCTTAGTTGCTATTTCTTCAAAAGAACGAACTGATTCTTTATAAGCTATTTCTGTTTCATTTTTTTCTTGTTCACGAATGGTTAACACTTTTTCAAAACGATATAAATAATTCACCATTTATTTTCCACCACCGTTCGATAATGTAATTAACTCATTCATACTTTCAATAAGAGTCACTTTATCTAAATAACCTTGCTTAAGATATGCTGTTATTAGAGGCTCATAATAGATGGCTTCATCGATTTCTTTGGATGTGCCGCGTTTGTATGCACCGATATTGATTAAATCCTCTGATTTGTCATATGTATAATAAAGCTCTCTTAATCGTTCTGCTGCCTTTTTATGCTCTGGTTCTGCCACATGATTCATCAAACGGCTAACGCTTTTTAAAACATTGATGGCTGGATATTGACCTTTATTGGCAAGGTTCCGATCAAGCACAATATGACCATCTAAAATCCCTCGTACAGTATCTGCAATCGGTTCATTCATATCATCCCCATCTACTAATACTGTATAGAAGGCTGTAATAGAACCATTTTCATTCGTTCCTGTACGTTCTAACAGTTTAGGTAAAATGGCAAACACCGATGGCGTATAGCCTTTTTGAGCTGGTGGTTCGCCAGTAGCAAGACCAATTTCACGCTGCGCCATCGCAACACGAGTGACAGAGTCCATCATCAACATGACATTTAAACCACGGTTTCTAAAATACTCTGCAATGGCAGTTGCGGTAAAAGCTCCTTTAATACGCATGAGTGCAGGTTGGTCAGAAGTGGCAGCAACAACGATTGAACGTTTTAAACCCTCGGATCCTAAATCACGTTCTATAAACTCACGTACTTCACGACCACGTTCTCCGATCAGTGCAATAACATTTAAATCAGCTTGTGTATTTCGTGCAATCATGCCCAGCAAGGTACTTTTCCCTACACCAGAACCAGCAAATATACCAACACGTTGACCATTCCCGACTGTCAGCATACCATCTATTGCCTTTACGCCCACTTCAAGCCTTTCATCTATTGGTGGACGTGTCAGTGGATTTGGTGGATCCTGCTCAGTTGGAACCGTTAATAATCCCTTTGGCAACACTGTTCCATCAATAGGATTTCCCATTGAATCTAGTACTTTACCAATTAGCTCGGGTCCTACTTTTACTTCAAGTGGTGCTCCAGTCCCTTCAACTAAGCATCCAATTGAAATTTCTCGCAGAGAGGTAAAAGGCATTAAGACAACTATTTCATCCTTAAAACCAACCACCTCTGCCAGTATGATTTGATGACCATTTTTTGAAGTCTCCACATGAATTTTACAAACATCGCCAATGGAACTATCTGGACCTTGGGACTCAATCATTAAGCCGACAACTCGAGTAACCCTACCAAACTTTTTAAAGGTTGATATATGAGGAATTTGTTCGATTAATTGAGCCGTTTTCATCTAGATCATTCCTTACTTTCTAATATTTCATAGAGTTTTAATCTTAATTCATTCAATTGTTCATCAATGCTGACAACAATTCGACCATGATTTGTTTCGATAAAACAATCTGTTTCATTTTCTAAGTCTTCATTAACAAAAATCATGAATGGGACATCAGTTGGAAACATTTCAGCTAATTCATCACGATTTGCAGTAATTAATGCATAGTAGTTCGGTGAAACATAAATTTTTATTTCTTTCATTTCTCTTGCTTCTTTAAGTCCTCTGCGAACGATAGAAACAAATAATTCATTTTCACGCTCCAAGGATGCATCAATAATTCGCTCTGCTGCTGTTAAGCCCAGCTCTAATATGACTGCCTCTTGATCCTCAATATATTTCCGTGCATTTTCCTTAGCATGTATGATGACCTCATTGGCAGTTTGGAGAGATTGCATCATCGCTTCATTCGCCTTGTTTGTCCCATCTTCATATCCTTGGCCAAATCCTTCATCATATGCCTCTTGCACGCGATTAGGGCGTTCTTCCTCCCAGTTATGCTTTAGATGCTCAATTTCCTGATAGAACATTTGCTTCTCCTGTTCAAAAGCTTCACGTTCTGCCTGCAATTCGGCTCTCGCTTCTGTCAATACACGGTCTCTCTCTTCGAGAATTTCTTCAATCGTAATTTGTTTTTGTAATGGTGTTTCTTCCCCTTCAATTTCGGGTATTTCAAACATATCACGAATTTTTATCGTTTTAACATTATCGCCATTGGACTCTGTATAGATAGAACGGATGATTCTAGACAATGACGTCATCTCCTCCACCACGTGCAATAATAATCTCACCAGCATCCTCTAAGCGACGAATCACTGCAACAATTCGAGATTGTGCTTCCTCTACATCACGTAAACGTACAGGTCCCATAATCTCCATTTCTTCTTTGAAGGTTTCAGCCATACGTTGTGACATATTACGGAAGATAATGTCCTTCACTTCCTCACTTGAAACTTTCATAGATAGTAATAAGTCTTCATTTTCACAATCACGAATAACACGCTGAATCGAACGGTTGTCGAGTGTAACAATATCCTCGAATACAAACATACGTTTTTTGATTTCCTCTGCAAGCTCTGGATCTTGAATTTCGAGTGCATCCAAAATTGTTTTTTCTGTTTGTCGATCTACACCGTTTAATACTTCAACGACTGCATCAATACCACCAGTTTCCGTGTAATCTTGTGTAACTGTTGACGATAATTTACGCTCTAAGACAGACTCAATTTCACTAATTACTTCTGGCGAAGTGGACTCCATCATTGCTATACGTTTGGCGATATCTGCCTGCACCTCTTGTGGAAGTGAAGATAAAATAACACCTGCTTGCCCTGCTTCTAAATAAGAAAGAATGAGGGCAATCGTTTGTGGATGTTCATTTTGAATAAAGTTAAAGATTTGCGACGGGTCAGCTCTACGTGCAAAGTCAAATGGCCGCACTTGTAAAGAAGATGTTAAACGATTAATAATCGTTTGTGCTTGTTCAACACCCAGTGCTTTCTCCAATACTGTTTTTGCATAGCCAATACCGCCTTGTGTAATATAATCTTGCGCAAGTGCAATATTATGAAATTCCTCTATAATCTCTTCTTTAACGTTTGCTTCTACCTTTTTAACACTTGAAATTTCTAATGTTAAGCGTTCAATCTCTTCCTCTGTTAAATGTTTATAGACAGAAGCTGAAACCTCAGGCCCCAACGAAATTAACAAGAGAGCGGCCTTTTGTTTTCCGGTTAATTCCTTATCTTTCTTGGACACAGCCGAACCTCCTAGTTAGTCTTCAGCAATCCAACTACGCAGTAACTTTGCAAAATCGTCTGGCTTTTCTTTTGCCATTTTTTCAAGCTGCTTACGACGCATTGTAGCTTCCGTTTCAATTTCTTCATTTATATCATCAATCATTAGTTCTTCTTGTTCTTCTAAGATGCTAAGTTCCTCTTCTTCCTTCGCACGTTTACGTGAGCGGATAATGAAGAATGCTAGCAATAGTATTACAGCTAATAAGATACCGCCAATGACCCAAACCCACCATGGAATAACAGGCGTTTCTTCAGCCACATCAGTTGCTTTACCATTTAAAGGTTGTACTGAAACAGCCACTTTTTCATTAATTTGCTCTTGAGTAAGCTCGGCTGCGACATCCTTTGAAATCGTTGTACGAACAATAGTACTTAAAATTTTCTCAATATCTTCTCGAACCCCATCAGGTAATGAAGCTGCATCAGTCGCTGTCGGTGGCTCTACAATTACTTGGATACCAATATCTTGAATTTTATAAGGTGCCTCTTGAATATCTTTGCGGATACGGTTTACGTCATTATTAATCGTTTCTTCTGTACGTTCATAATCCCCGTTCCCCATCGCACCTTCATTATAAGTTGTGAAGTTATCAGTAGTTGTTTCTGCTTCAGGTGTACCAGTGGCTGCAGCTCCAGTACCAGAATATTGTTCTGTAATGCGCTGCGCACTTATGGCGATCCCTTCCATATTCTCTTCATCAACTGGCGAAACTAAGTTTTCTTCACGATTTTCTTTTTTGAAATCAATGTCTGTTGTTACAGAAGCAATTACTTTATCTTGTCCCATCAGTGTACCAAGTATATTTTGCACTTGACGTTGTAGGTCACGCTCCACCAATTTCTTTGCTTGTAATTGACCCTCAGCTGTTGTTGTGGAAGCTCCATCAGCAGTTGCAGCGTTTAAATCAAAGTACTCAGAAAATTGGTTTGAGATTACAATATTATCCGTACTTAAGTTCGGAACACTTTTCGCTACTAAATTATACATTGTTGAAATTTGCTGCTCTGTAAATTTATAACCAGGATCAGTATTCAAGACAATAGATGCAGTAGCTTCTTCTAAGTTAGCGTCTTTTACAAAAACACCCTTTTCAGGAACATTTATCATCACTTTCGCATCTTTGACACCTTCAAGATTTTTAATGAGCTTAGCAATTTCTGTTTCAGTTGCTGCTTTTTTTAATAGATTAAACTCATTATCTGTCATACCAAATCCAGAGCTGTTTGCAAATGAATAATCAATTGTACCTGTTTGTGGATATCCCTCTGAAGCTAATTGTACTAATAGGGAATCCACTTGTTCCTCTGGGACTAAAATGGATGTTCCACCTGGGGCAATTTCATATTTGACCCCTTGAGAATCTAAAGCTTCCTTCACTTGTCCGATTTCTCTTGTTGATAAATCTTTATAGAGAGGTACATATGTAGTCTTAGTAGCAATAATTGTAATAACAGCAGCTAGTGCTATTACTCCGATGACGGATCCAATCATTAAAATCTTTTGTTTTTTACTACGACTTGTCCAAAATTGGCTGGTGTCGTTTTTTATTTTCGTCAATCGTTCATTCATTATGAATCCTCCGGTTATAGTGAATAACCTAACCATCAATAATTCGCGAAAGCAGTGATAACCCCAATAAACAAGTTATTTTGGGTTATAATCTTCATCGAACTGTTCAACTATTCGATAAAGCTAGACACTCATTCGCATTATTTCTTGGTAAGCTTCAATCACCTTATTGCGAACTTCAATTGTTGCATTTAATGTAATGCTTGCTTTTTGTGATGCAATCATCACATCATGCAGCTCTACATCTCCACCAGTAATTAGCTTTTGTGTAAAATTATCAGAAGTAATTTGCTGATCATTCACTTTTGCTATTGCTTCTTTTAAAGAGTTCGCAAAGTTTTGCTGTGCTTCATAAGGTGTCGTCTGGAGTTTATTTGTTTGATTTATTACCTGAGTTGGTGTCATTAGTGAAACGGACGAAATTGTCATTATGTATCTTCCTTTCTTCTTAGTTATTTACCAATCTCTAAAGCCTTTGTCAGCATAGATTTATTTGCATTGAATACAGTTACGTTTGCCTCATAAGAACGAGTAGCTGACATTAAATCTACCATTTCTCTTAATGGATCCACATTTGGCATGTTTACATAGCCATCTGCGTTTGCATCTGGATGAGTTGGATCATACACAAGTTTGAAAGGTGTTTCTCTATCTTCTTTTATTTGTGTTACTTTTACGCCGTTACCGACTCCACTTTTTGCGTTTTTCCCAAGAGCAACATTGAAATATTTTGAAAACTGTCCCTCTTGAGCAGTAAATGTTACTGTTTTACGGCGGTAGGGCTCCCACTCTCCATTTACTTGTCTAGCACGCGCAGTATCCATATTGGCCATATTTGAAGAAATGACATCCATTCGTAAACGCTGTGCTGTTAAAGCTGAGGCAGTGGTATTCATCCCATAAAAAATAGACATTTATTACTTACCTCCTTTTATTACAGTATTTAATGTATTTAATTTACCATTAACACGGTCAATTAAAGCATTATAATAAATTTGATTTTCTGCCAATTTCGCCTGTTCAGCATCCATATCAACACCATTACCATTATTTCGATATCTTAAGCCATCAATATTATTTACACCAGGTGTAGATTGTCGAATCGAAAAATCAAAATGTCTGCTATCTGTACGATATGCTGAAATTGATAGTTGTTTTTCTTGTTCTAGCATATCTTTAAAGCTTACACTTTTCGCCTTATAATTTGGCGTATCAACATTCGCAATGTTATTGGCAATTGTTTTATGATTTAAAGTTGCATAGGAAAGTCCATTTTCCAGGCTACTAATAGTTCCTCCAAATAAATTCAAAACCATTCACCTCATTTTATTTCAATCTATGTACTTCTTAATTTATCCAATAATACAATTGTAATTAAGATGATACGTAGTGTCTATTGTCTTTTGTCATTTTTTAATAGTAGATACGCCCTATTTTTTCTCATGATTAACCGTAACAAAACTCCCGAACCCCTTGAGCCACATGCTTTCACAGAGTTTCAAGTTGAATCTAGTTATTTTACACTATTTCGACAGTGCTTACGGTTTCAGTATTGAATATTCCCTTTTTTTCGCTTTTTCGCCGTTGACTCAGTACTAAATTTTAAGTCCATTTTTACTATTTCAATTAATAAATATAATGGATTAAACCGATTAGTTGCTATATGACAAATAAATTAAGATCTGCCTTTATTTTTATACTATTAGTAATAGAAAAGTGTAAATGTTATGATGGTATGTATTGCCTTTAGCAAAAATTAAGAAGTTAATAATGCATGATAAGCCACAGGGAGACAGAAATTATTCACATTTTAAGGGCATAAACCATTCACAAAGACTTCCTGATCATTGATAATTATAGCCTTCTATAGAGAGGTTAAATAAAGTTAAATCATCGCTACTAGTAATTCTAAAAACTTCAAAAAAGGTATCCGGAAAAAACTTTTCCAGATACCTTCTGTAGTTCCTATACGCGAGGAAAATTTAACTTATTTCATTTTAATTTCTGCTAATGCATTTAAAAACTTATCATTGAGCACTTTAATATAAGTACCTTTCATCCCAAGAGAACGCGATTCGATAACACCTGCAGACTCTAGTTTACGTAATGCATTTACGATCACTGAACGTGTAATCCCCACTCGGTCTGCAATTTTCGAAGCTACTAGTAACCCTTCGTTACCATCAAGTTCTTCGAAGATGTGTTCAATGGCTTCTAGCTCACTGTAAGAAAGTGAATTAATCGCCATTTGCACAACAGCTCTGCTACGAGCTTCTTCTTCAATTTCTTCAGATTTCTCACGTAATATTTCCATACCAACCACTGTTGCACCATACTCAGCTAAAATTAAATCATCATCCTCAAATTGTGCAGATAAACGAGCAAGGATTAATGTTCCTAGGCGTTCTCCACCACCAACGATTGGCACAATAGTTGTTAGCGCATTTTGGAATAACTCTTTGTTTTCTACTGGGAAAGCAGTATGCTCGTTATTAATATCAAGATTTGATGATGTTTCTGAAATTGTAAACAAGCTATGTGTATACTCCTCAGGGAATTGACGCTCTTCAAACATCTTCTTCATTCGCTCATTTTCAATTTGCTGATGGATGGAAATGCCTAAAAGCTTTCCTTTACGGCTCACAATATATACATTACTGTCTATTATATCTCCTAGCGTATCAGCCATTTCCTTAAAGTTTACCGGTTTACCAGCAGATGCTTGGAGCATTGAGTTAATTTTACGCGTTTTTTCTAATAAATTCATTATATGTTCCTCCTATAAATGGTCCAAAGAGTATTTTCTTACTATTCTAAAGGTTTTTACAACTGAATGGTACTATTCAGCTTTATCTTACAATATAAACTGTGACAAATCTTTGTTTTTTACTATACCCGCCAGTTTTTGATCAACATATGCAGCAGAGATTGGAATATTTGCAGGTGCAATTTCTGATGCCTCAAACGATAATTCCTCTAGCAAGCGCTCTAAAATCGTATGCAAACGTCTTGCTCCAATATTATCGGTTTCTTGATTTACCTCAGTTGCAATTTCGGCAATACGTTCAATGGCATCTTCTGTAAAGTTAATCTCTACACCCTCTGTTTCTAACAATGCCTTATATTGCAAAATAAGCGATTGATCTGGCTCTTGCAAAATACGGACAAAATCTTGCTTCGTTAACTTTTCGAGTTCTACCCGAATTGGGAAACGCCCCTGTAGTTCAGGAATTAAATCTGATGGCTTTGACATATGGAATGCTCCTGCAGCAACAAAAAGCATATAGTCTGTTTTTACAGCGCCATACTTCGTTGTAACTGTAGATCCCTCAACGATTGGCAGAATATCACGTTGTACACCTTCTCGTGATACATTCGCAGAAGAGTTACTTTCCTTACTAGCAATTTTATCGATCTCATCAATAAAGATAATGCCTGATTGCTCAGCCCTTACTATTGCTTCTTGTGCAACTTCATCTGTATCAATGAGCTTGTTCGCTTCTTCAATTGTTAAAATGCGTCGTGCATCCTTCACTTGGACTCTGCGTTTTTTCGTTTTCTTAGGCATCAAGCTAGATAACATATCCTGCATACCGCTATTAGCAGACATATCCATACCTGTTCCTTGTAATGCATCAAAAATAGAAGGATTTTGCTCTGTTACTTCAACAGTAATCCACTCGTTTTCTAATTTACCATTACGTAAATCTATCGCGATTTGTGCGCGCTTTGAACGCACTTCGGTCTCCTCAGATGAGTTTTCATCCGTTGACTGCTGATCTTTACCACCAAATAGCATTTCGAAAGGATTTTGCATCGATTGTTTTTTTCGCAAGGAGGGAACCAATAATTTAACGATTGCCTCATTCGCTAATTCTTCCGCTTGCTCTTTCACAGATTCCATCATCTCTTCTTTTACTAGACGATGTGAAGCTTCTACAACATCACGTACCATAGACTCTACGTCACGTCCAACATAGCCTACCTCTGTAAATTTTGTTGCTTCCACTTTGACAAATGGTGCATTCGTTAACTTTGCAATTCTTCTAGCAATTTCTGTTTTTCCAACACCTGTAGGCCCTATCATCAAGATATTTTTAGGAATAACCTCAGCCTTCATGTCATCATTTAACAACGAGCGACGATAACGATTACGCAAGGCAATAGCAACTGCTCGCTTTGCTTCATTTTGTCCTACGATATAACGGTCCAGATGCTCAGTAATCTGTCTTGGCGTTAAATTATTTTGCGTCATTAGCTCAGCGCCTCCACGATAATATTATGATTCGTAAATACACATATTTCAGCAGCCGTTTCTAGTGCTGCTTCGGCAATTTCACGAGCAGACATTGTTTCACCTGCATATTTTTTAAGCGCTCGGCCAGCAGATAATGCATAGTTTCCACCAGAACCTATCGCTAATATACCATCATCAGGTTCAATAACTTCTCCTGTACCAGAAACAAGAAGAAGGGTGTTTTTATCCATTACAAGAAGCATTGCCTCCAATTGACGAAGCATTTTATCACCACGCCATTGCTTTGCAACTTCTACAGCTGCACGTTGTAAATTACCATTGTATTCATTTAACTTTCCTTCAAACATTTCAAAAAGTGTGAAGGCATCGGCAACTGATCCAGCAAAACCAGCAAGGACCTGTTCATTAAACAGACGTCTGACCTTCCTTGCTGTACCTTTCATCACAACTGCATTCCCTAAGGTCACTTGGCCATCACCAGCCATTGCACAGCCTCCGTTATGATGAACTGCAAATATCGTTGTCGCATGAATTTGTCCCATTCGTCTTCCTCCTTAGCTCTATTATGCCCTTGGATGAGCATTCATATATGTTTGACGAAGATGCTCTTTCGTTACATGTGTGTAAACCTGTGTAGAAGATAAATGTGCGTGGCCTAATAATTCCTGCACCGTACGTAAATCTGCGCCATTATTCAATAAATGTGTAGCAAAAGTATGACGAAGCATATGAGGATATATTTTCGTATGGAGTGAGGCCTTGTCAATCATTTCTGTTAAAATATGACGTACCCCTCTTGGAGTAAGTTCCCCACCACGCATGTTGACAAACAATTGCTGATGACTTGTTTTTTTCATCAATCGTGGACGAGCTTGCTCTATGTAATCCTGCATCGCTAAACTCGCAAATTGACCGAATGGAATAATACGCTCTTTTCGTCCTTTTCCCATTACTCGAATAATTGAATAATGAAAATCTACATCCTTCACTTGAATTGAAGTAAGCTCACTGACACGAATTCCTGTCGCATATAACAGCTCTAATATAGCTATATTTCTGATTGATTTCAAATCATCACCAGTATTTGCTTCAAAAAGCTGCATCAATTCCTCTTCGTAGAAAAAACTAGGTAAGCGTGCTTCTTTTTTCGGATGATAAAGTGAACGAAATGCTCCATCATCTAATCCGTACTGTCTATTTAGAAAGCGAAAAAAGGAGCGTATTGAAGAAATTTTTCTAGATACTGAAGATCTTGCTCTTTTTTCATCATACAACTTTGTTACATAAAGACGTGCATGTATATACTCAACACTAGCTAAATCATTAACACCCTCTGCCTGTAAAAAGGTTAAAAAATCTAGTAGGTCTGATTCATATTCTCGCACCGTATGAACAGAGAAGTTCTTTTCTACCTGGATGTAAAGCATGAACTGTTCAAGTGCATCTTGGGACGAAACTAACATGAAAAGATTCACCACCAATGATTTATTAATAATCTTCTCAAATGACGAACACTTACAATTTAAATGGATAAGCTTATCAGTACCGTATCGTTAATAAACATACATACTGACACTATACCTATCTACATAATATAGCAAGTGAAAATGGTTATATTTTGAGAAAATCTCCATACAAAATAATAAAATACGTGTAAATCAGCATTTTGTCTACAAAAAAACAAAAGCCTCTAAGAGTATAACAACTATTAGAGGCTTATTGCAATTAAATTGTTTGTGAATTCACAAAATTACGAATTGTGCTTATTGCACGGTTAGCATGCATCTCAGCACGCTCTGGTTTGGAACGACGACCCGGTGGTAATTCAGGGAAAATGCCAAAGTTAACATTCATTGGCTGGAAGTTTTTCGATTGTGCTTCTGTTATATAACGCGCCATACTGCCTAATGCCGTTTCGAATGGGAAAATAATTAGTTCTTGTCCCAATGCTAAACGGGCTGCATTAATTCCAGCAATTAGTCCGCTTCCAGCTGACTCAACATACCCTTCAACACCTGTCATTTGACCAGCAAAGAAAATATTCTTTTGTTCACGAAGTTGATAGGTTTTCTCTAATACTTTTGGTGAATTAATAAAGGTATTTCTATGCATCACACCATAACGAACGATTTCCACATTTTCTAACCCAGGGATTAGCTGTAGTACTTCTTTCTGTGGTCCCCATTTTAAATGCGTTTGGAAACCAACAATATTATAAAGAGTACCCGCAGCATCGTCTTGGCGTAATTGGACAACAGCATATGGACGCTTTCCTGTCTTTGGATCTTCAAGACCTACTGGTTTCATCGGTCCAAATAACATTGTTTTCTCTCCGCGAGCTGCCATTACTTCAATTGGCATACAGCCCTCAAAGTAAATTTCCTTTTCAAATTCTTTCAATGGTACAACTTCTGCTTCAATTAATGCTAGGCGGAAACGATCAAACTCTTCCTTTGTCATAGGACAGTTTAAATAGGCTGCTTCCCCTTTATCATAACGGGATTTTAAATATACTTTATCCATATCTATACTATCTTTTTCGATGATTGGGGCAGCCGCATCATAAAAATATAGATAATCTAACCCTGTTAAACCTTGAATTTTTTCAGCTAAGGCTTTTGATGTTAAAGGACCTGTTGCAATAACTGTTATACCTTCAGGAATTTCTGTGACCTCTTCATTGATAACCTCTACAAGCGGATGATTTTTTACAGTCTCTGTCACATATCCAGCAAATTCGTGACGGTCTACTGCTAATGCACCTCCAGCAGGTACTGAGCATTGGTCTGCTGCCTTTAAGATAACTGAATCTAGCATACGCATTTCTTCTTTAATAACGCCTACAGCATTTGTTAAACCATTCGCACGCAAAGAATTCGAACATACAAGCTCTGCAAATTTATCAGTATGGTGAGCTGGTGTTTGCTTTACGGGACGCATTTCATAAAGTTTAACTTTCACACCACGTTTGGCAATTTGCCAAGCAGCTTCACTTCCTGCAAGACCTGCACCTATTACATTTACTACTTGTTCCGTCATGTGCTTACCATCTTTCTATCATTGAGTTGGTGCTTCTTCATAGTCACATTTTGTACACTGAATTTGTACACCTTTTTTAATTTTTTTCTCTACTAATAATGCACTACATTTTGGACATGGTCTACTAATTGGCTTGTCCCATGAAACAAATTCACATTCAGGGTACTGATTACAGCCATAGAATAAACGCTTTGTTTTACTTTTACGTTCTACGATCTCGCCAGTTTCACACGCAGGGCATTTTACACCAATCGGCTTCATAATCGCTTTTGTATTACGACAATCTGGGAAGTTTGAACAAGCCATAAATTTCCCATATCGTCCTAACTTAAATACCATTGGCGATCCACAAAGCTCACAATCCTCGCCAGCTGGCTCATCTTTTATAACGACCTTTTCCATCGCCTCATCTGCATATTTTACATGAACCTCAAAGTCTTTATAAAACTCTTCTACAACATTTTTCCATTGGCGACTACCTTCTTCAATATCATCTAAATCTTGCTCCATTTGTGCTGTGAATTCGATGTTTATGATATCAGGGAAAAATTCTAGTACGAGTTGGTGTACGATTTCTCCCAGCTCTGTTGGCATAAATCGCTTTGCATCTAACACGACATAGCCACGGCGCTGAATTGTATCGAGGGTCGGTGCATATGTGGACGGGCGCCCTATACCTAGCTCTTCCATTGTTTTTACAAGACGCGCCTCTGAATAACGTGGTGGTGGCTGGGTAAAATGTTGCTTTGGCTCGATTTCAAGAGATTTTACTTGATCGCCAACTTCCATTTCAGGTAGAAGCTTGGTTGTTTCCTCTGTTTGATCATCAGTACCCTCAATATATAGCTTCATAAAGCCTGCAAATTTAACTTGTGAGCCGTTTGCACGGAATAAAACATCACCATTTTGAAGATCTACCGCAACTGTATCAAGTATAGCTGGTGCCATCTGGCTTGCGATAAAGCGCTCCCAAATTAAACGATATAAGCGTAATTGATCACGGCTAAGTACTGCTTTTAATTCCTCTGGAGATCGCATCGTGCTAGTTGGACGAATCGCCTCATGGGCATCCTGTGCATTTGATGCTTTTTTTGCCTGCTTCGTTTCTGTTGAGATGTATTCTTTGCCATATTTCGATTCAATGTATGCATTCGCTTCCGTTTTTGCAGTATCAGAAATACGAGTTGAATCGGTACGCATATAGGTAATTAAACCGACTGTACCCTCTTTTTTACCAATATCAATTCCTTCATATAATTGTTGCGCTAGCATCATGGTCTTCTTCGCACGGAAATTTAACTTACGTGCCGCTTCTTGCTGTAAAGAGGAAGTTGTAAAGGCTGGTGCTGCATTTCGTTTACGTTCTTTTTTAGAAACATTGGCAACAGTAAAATCTGTACCCTTTACATCTTTTAAAACAGCCTTTACTTGTTCTTCATTGGTTAATTTAATTTTGTCTTTACCATTACCATAATAAAGTGCATCAAACGTTTTTTTGCCTTTCTCAAAAGAGCCCTCAATTGTCCAATACTCTTCAGGTTGGAAGTTTTTAATTTCATTTTCACGGTCAATAATCATGCGCAATGCTACAGATTGTACACGTCCTGCTGATAATCCCTTTTTAACCTTTTTCCAAAGAATTGGACTAATGTTATAGCCAACAAGTCTGTCCAATATACGTCTTGTTTGCTGTGCATCTACTAGATCCATATTAATTGGACGTGGATTTTTAAAAGATTCTAGAATTGCATCTTTTGTTATTTCGTTAAACACAACACGACAATCTGAATGAATATCAATATTTAACGCAGTCGCAAGGTGCCAAGCAATCGCTTCTCCCTCACGGTCTGGATCGGCCGCTAGATAAACTTTCTTCACTTTTTTTGCCGCAGATTTTAATTCCTGTAAAACAGGTCCTTTACCACGAATAGTAATATATTTAGGCTCAAAGTTATTTTCAGCACTAACGCCCATCTGGCTACGTGGTAAGTCCCGAACATGCCCGATTGACGCTTTTACTTTATATTTTTTTCCTAAATACCGTTCAATTGTTTTTGCTTTTGCTGGTGATTCTACAATCACTAAATAATCCGCCATCTATGTCTCCCCCTTAGCGAGGTCTATTGCTAATTTTTTAAGTTACCTGTTGCAAAATGTATAACAGATTTTAAGATAATGCAACTTTTTTTCAATTTTTGTTAGAAAAGAGTGCAAGGGATGCAACGATTTCATGACCATTACATACTGGAATAGCTCCTTCTACCAGTAACCTATTTGTCCCTTTTGATTGCTCAGCATCAATTGGACCTGGCACAACAAACACATCTTTTCCTTGCTCTAGCGCACATTCCGTCGTAATAAGTGTTCCACTTCTTAATGAGGCTTCTGTGACAACTAATGCTTGTGATAAACCGCTAATGATACGGTTTCGCATTGGAAAATGCCATTTCTCAGGTTTCATGTATGGTGGGTACTCCGTGACTAATAAATGATGCTCCGCTATACTCTCTGCTAGAGCTTTATTCTCCTTAGGGTATATATAGTTAAAACCGTGACCAAGCACTGCAATTGTCTGCCCACCAACTTTTATAGTTGCCTCATGAGCCATTGTATCTGCACCTCTTGCAAGCCCACTCACTACCGTATACCCGTGTTCAACGAGAGGTGGGACAATTAAGTCCATTGCGGTTTTTGTATAAGCTGTAGCCTTTCTAGAGCCTATTATAGCTATTTGTTTTCCTTTCATTAATTGCAAATACTGACCTTTCACATACAATACAGTAGGTGGACTGGAGATTTCAAATAATTGCGCTGGATAATAAGGATGATGAAAAGGTATGGGGAAAATATGGGAACGTTCATAGGCCTCTTCAAACGGCCATGTCATAATTTGTCGAAAATTTCGAGAAATTTGCAAGGCTTTGTGCGATGATATTTGCAATGCATTTGCAATCTCATTGGGGGCTGCTTCTTCAAAATAACTTAATAAATCTACTGGAGACAGTAATTGTTGAAGTTTTTGAAGTGGTAACGGGTAAATATAATGCAAAGCTAGTAATCTTTGTGTATCAACTGAAAAAATCATTTAAAAACCTCCTTTTAAATAGAAGAAAGATAAATGACCGCAATCTTAATTTTCATCACATAATCAATAAAAATATAACTACTAGTTAGGCTGGTACTTTTATATCGGGCAAGCAGGAAAAGTACTTAATTTATGTCCATTTAAAGTAAAGAAAAAGATGTAGCCACAATGTGCTACATCTTCCATTTTAATGGGTTTTACACTTTTCGTATAGCCCTTTTTCTTTTATTACTTTAATAAGCGTTTCACCAATGACAGATGGTGTTTCAGCTACTTCAATACCAGCTGCATTCATAGCCTTAATTTTTTCAGCGGCTGTTCCTTTACCACCAGAAATAATGGCACCAGCATGGCCCATACGTTTTCCTGGAGGTGCAGTTTGTCCACCGATAAAGCCAATGACAGGTTTCGTCATATTTGCTTTAATCCATTCAGCAGCTTCCTCTTCTGCAGTACCACCGATTTCCCCAATCATAACAACTGCATATGTCTCTGGGTCATTATTGAAAGCTTCTAATACATCGATAAAGTTTGTACCATTGACAGGGTCTCCACCAATACCTACAGCCGTAGTTTGACCAATACCCTCTTGTGTTAATTGATGAACTGCCTCATATGTTAATGTTCCAGAGCGAGAAACCACCCCTACATGTCCTTTTGTATGAATATAGCCAGGCATGATACCAATTTTACATTCATCTGCTGTAATAACACCTGGACAGTTTGGTCCTACTAGGCGGGTTTTTTTACCTTCCATATAACGTTTAACCTTTACCATATCAAGGACAGGTATATGTTCTGTTATACAGATTGTTAATTCTAATTCAGCATCTACAGCTTCTAGAATTGCATCTGCTGCAAATGGAGCTGGCACATAAATAACTGATGTAGTTGCACCTGTTGCAGCTACTGCTTCTGCTACTGTATTAAATACAGGTACTCCCTCGATTTCAAGACCACCTTTACCAGGTGTTACACCTGCTACGATTTTAGTACCGTACTCAAGCATTTGTTTTGTATGGAAAAGCGCCGTTTCGCCTGTAATCCCTTGTACAATTACCTTCGTATCTTTATTAATAAATACAGCCATTATTCTCCCTGCCTTCCTTAGCCTACTAGTCCCACAATTTTTTGTGCACCGTCAGCCATTGAATCCGCTGCAACGATGTTTAAACCAGATGCATTTAAAATTTCTTTTCCAAGTTCTACATTTGTACCTTCTAAACGTACAACCAACGGCACAGCTAAGCCAATTTCTTTAGCAGCTGTTACCACACCTTCAGCAATAATGTTACATTTCATAATTCCGCCAAAAATGTTTACGAAAATACCTTTTACATGTGGATCAGAAAGGATAATTTTGAAAGCCTCTGTTACTTTTTCAGCTGTTGCACCGCCACCTACATCAAGGAAGTTAGCGGGGCTTCCGCCGTAATAGCTAATTGTGTCCATTGTAGCCATAGCAAGACCCGCACCATTAACCATGCAGCCAATGTTGCCATCTAGTGAAATATAGCTAAGGTCATATTTGGATGCTTCGATTTCCTTTGCATCCTCTTCATCAAAGTCGCGCAATTCGACAATATCTTTATGACGATATAATGCATTGGCATCAAAATTGAATTTAGCATCTAGTGCCACTACATCGCCTTGTCCAGTAACAACAAGCGGATTGATTTCAACAATTGATGCATCTTTGTCGATAAATGCTTGATATAAACCTAACATTAATTTAACAGCTTTCCCTACAAGGTTTGCTGGAATATTCATATTAAACGCCATACGACGTGCTTGGAAACTTGTTAATCCAACCACAGGATCTACTACTTCCTTGAAGATTTTTTCCGGATTTGTTTCCGCTACTTCTTCAATATCCATACCGCCTTCTTCCGATCCCATCATTGTAACACGGGATGTTGCGCGGTCTAATACTAAACTTAAATAGTACTCTTTTTGAATATCAGAACCCTCTTCAATATATAAGCGTTTTACTTCTTTTCCTTCAGGACCTGTTTGATGAGTCACTAAAATTTTACCTAGTAATTCCTTTGCGTACGTACGCACCTCGTCAAGGTTTTTAGCGATTTTAACACCGCCTGCTTTACCGCGTCCACCTGCATGAATTTGCGCCTTGACTACCGTTACATTAGAGCCAAGTTCCTTCGCTACTTTCACTGCCTCATCAGGGGAAAAAGCAACTTTTCCATTTGGTACAGCTACACCATACTTTCTCAGAATCTCTTTCCCTTGATATTCATGGATATTCATAATACATCCTCCCATCAAACATTTGCATAAAATTGTTTTACTAACATAATCTATTCTAACGAAAGATTCTGATAAAGTCTACACTTTGTCTTTTGTTCGAATTTTCTCTCTTATTATGACACTTTTTTCTACTTCGTGTACTAAAACAGATTTTTCAAACTATCAGAATTCTTTATCTTTTCTATCTTTTTGTGCATGTTGCTGATCTAAATGATAAATAAATGCAAAAACTTCAGCGACAGCTTGGTACAATTCTTCAGGAATCGACTCATTTAAATCCAATTGCCCAAGTAATTGAACAAGGTTAGGGTCCTCATATATCGGCACGTTGTGCTCATTTGCTCGTGCTAAAATATTTTCTGCTATTTTCCCTTTTCCTTTTGCAACGACTTTTGGACTATCAAAACGTCCTAGCTTATATGTGAGCGCGATAGCCTCTTTTCGAGTAAATTTTTCTTCACTCATACGCGGAAATCCACCCCATTATGTTCCTCCTGCTGTTCTACTACAGCGGTTATTTTTTCAGGTTTAGCTTTTTCAAATTCTTTAATAAATACTCCTGATAGTTGATAATTTTTTTCTTCCAAGCCAATTTTTAATGCTGTTTTTAATGGTTCTGCAAGTGGAGCAATGTCATGATTTTCATTAAAGACCGTCACTGTAACGACACGATTTTGAACCTGCATATCAATTACAGTTTCTTTCATTGACTCCATTTGTAAATAAAATAAAATACGCGCATAATTGGCATCAATTTTCCCATCTTCCTTCATGCGACCATTCCATTGTAGTGTTGCATCCATTTTTCTACCGAAGAATTCAAGCGGTACTTGCATAATAAGCTGATGCTGATGACCATTCTCTCCCGATACAAGCTGCATGCCATTCATACGTGTCATTAACATTTCTGCAGCTTCCTTCAACTGAGGTGTAATTTGTGCATCCTGCAAGAGTGTATGAAGCTGAGGTTTTAATTGATGTGCAATCACTTGTAAATCCGCAGATTTATTATTAAGCGCAGCCTCGTAGCTAATACCTAAATTCTTTAATACCGTTTTAAGAGCGTGCTCCATCGCTTTATTATCCATTGAATTTTGTACCTGTGCATCTGCTTGTGTAACTATTTGCTGAATCAAAGATTGCGGGGAATCTACGCTACTTTTCATAAGATTTCTCATCCATGCTTCGTTTTGTAGAGAAGTAGTTGCATCATTTTTTAATAATGATAATAAATGATCCTTTGCTGAAAGAGCATTACTATCTTGTGTGAATAAACGCTCTGAAGCATTTTGTGCAAATGCTTTCATGAGTTGTTCTTGCATCTGCCTCGCAAAAATCTCTAATGTTTGTTTAGTAGCTGGTATTTGGTTTAGTCTATCGATTAATTGATTAATTTGCTGTTTTTGCTCATTCGTTAATAGGCTTTGGTTGGCCGTCCAAGATTTAAGCTCGTTGATGAGCTGATTTTTATCTTCAGGGCTTGTCGTTAGAATTGCTTGAATAACTTGTCCAGCCTGCTGAGGTTGAATTGTTTGAACAGACTTGGCTTCGTTAAGATTTGACCAATTTTGTAATGTAGCTTGCTGAGATACAATACCTGCCTCTTTTAAAATATTCAAAGCTTGAATCTTTTCACTCATAGAAGCAGCTTCACTCGTTAATAATTGAATGGACTTAGCGAGTACTAAACCACCTGTTTCTACTTCAAATGGCTTCGCAATTGCCTGTACTTGTTGCATTAGATTTTGCCTAAGGCTTTCTGGTAAAGATGTATCCTTTGCTAAAAGTTGAGTAAAGTTTTCCATAACCGAATTCATCCCTGTAGTTTTTTGCCCACTAATTAGTGCTTGAAAAACCTCATTCGTCATCGGCATTTTTAGCTCTACCATTTTTTGAATAGCTTGCAGGGCATCCATTTTAGTAATGCCTTCAGGTAAGGCCTTTAACCACATTTCAGCCTGCATCAGCTGTTCTTTTGAAATCGGTAGTTCTGCCTTCATAAAATGAGCTAGAAGCTGTTGCATTTCAGGTGTCTTTGGCAAATTCATTGATTCAAGTAATTGATTGATTTGTTGACTAGAAGAAGCCGTTTGTACCATAGGACCTGTAACCACTTTTAGTTCCGTTTGGGGGCTTGTACCTGTCACCTGAAAGAAATGTGCGTCTCCTGCTTTTAATGGCGCTTCAAGCTTAGCAATAAACTTTTGTTGACCAACTTGGATCTCTGCCATTTGATCTGGATATAGCTGTTTAACTGTTCCGTGAAATAATTGACCCTGTTTCATCGCTAATGGTTGATTCGTTGATAGCGCCTGTGTTTGAGTTTGTCCTGCAATCGGATTAAATGATGTAGATGTCATATCATTACTCCTTCATCATAGATTTTATCGGTTCAAAACTTGCTCGATGGTGAATAGTCGGTCCATACTTAGTCAGTGCCTCTAGATGCTGTTTTGTGCCATAGCCTGCATGCTGCTCAAAGCCATACTGTGGAAATTCTTGTGCAAGCTGCTCCATGTATTCGTCACGCGCCGTTTTCGCCAAAATAGAGGCGGCAGCAATCGCTAAGCTTTGTGCATCACCTTTAATAATTGACTGCTGAGGCAAATTGATTGGCAGTGTCATTGCATCTGCTATAACAAAATTCGGTTTTATTTTTAGTGTCTCTATACTTGCGACCATTGATTGTTTCGTAGCCTCATAAATATTGATGTCATCGATTACTTTTGCATTTTGAAAATGTATGCTATAGCTTATTGCATGCTCTTTTACTAACTTACTCATTTTTTCTCTTGTCTCTTTCGACAGTTGTTTAGAATCATTTAAGCCTAGTAATACCTGACAATTTTCAGGTAGAATTACGGCTGCAGTAACGACAGGACCTGCCAATGGACCTCGCCCAGCTTCGTCTATACCTGCAACTAGCTGGCCAAATTGTGCGTCAAATGCAATTTTCGCATCATGCTCCCGTTGTAATTGCTGCTTTTTTTCCATACGCTTTAAAAACTGCTGCCACGCTTTTTGCACGCCTGCTCGCCCATCTTGCTGCACGTTATCCATCCAAGGTTCATGCGCTGTAGCGGCTTTTAAAGCAATTGTAATTTCTTTTATAGTTTGCATATAGTATTACCTCATCTCTCTTATGTATATCGGCTTGTTTATTTAATTATATAACAAAATAAAGATAGGGCTTGTAAGGAAAAAAATGCATTTCCCTACAGCCCTTTTACAAAATTATATGTCGTTGAAAAAATTGCCTGTATGCTAGCAAGAGCTTGATAACATTTTATTGTTGCATAATACGATATAAAAATGCCACGAACTGCGCACGTGTCACAGGCTCATTTGGTCGGAAATGACCATTATCTCCTAGCGCGATCCCTTCACGCTCTAGCACAGCAATATAACCTGCACCCCAATGATGTCTATCTACATCGGCAAATGGACTTGTTTCCTCTGATGTTAAACCTAGTACACCAACAAGCACCTTAGCAAGTTGCGCGCGTCATCTTTTCTGCTGGTCGGAAAGCTCCGTTTGTTCCATCAATAATTCCTGCCTGTTGCAACGTAATAATTGCATCGTAGTAAGGATGTGTTGAGGAAACATCGTTGGACTTGTCGCTCCATGATGAGCGTACCTCCACTTGTTCTGTTTGTTGTATTTTGATACCACTGATAGCTAAGAGAGGCTCCTCATTTCCTTGCAGATAGATATAAAGACGAAAGGTTAATTAATAACATTTTTTGTGAAAATCTAAAAATATTAATAAATCACTTACGCACAGTAAAGTTCTGCTAAATCCAGATAAAAAGTTATAAAAACGGCTGTCGAGATTTTCGACAGCCGTTTATAACTTCTATTCTTCTGTTAATGCCTCTTTCTCCAGTTGCTCATCTACAAAATCAAATGTTAGTTTTCCTAATTGTAAGCCTCGAATATCACGTACGATTAGTTGAGCTACTTGGTCATAATCAATTTCGCCGCCTTGTCCAAAGACGCGACGAAGCTTACCGATATGGTCGAAGGTTTCCACTAAATCTTCATGGAGAAATTCAAAGCCATAGCGCTCCTCCATGCGCTTTGGATAGTGAATAGATAAAAAACGCAGACCATAGACAGCTAAATCCTCCATATTTGTAATGGTATCTTTAATAGCACCAGTTAATGCTAGTTTATAGCCTACTTCCTGATCTTCGAATTTTGGCCATAAAATACCCGGAGTATCAAGTAATTCGAGCTCCTTACCAACCTTTATCCATTGCTGAGCCTTTGTTACCCCTGGAGTATTCCCTGTTTTTGCAATATTTTTTTTAGCTAGGCGATTGATTAGGGTTGATTTTCCTACGTTAGGAATGCCGACAATCATCGCTCGGATTGCTCTAGGTTTCATCCCACGCGCTTTCATACGTTCGAACTTTTCTTTTAAAATTTCTTGTGCTGCTTTTGTTACCAATTGTAAGCCTTTGCCTTCAAGAGAGTTGATAGCCACTGCCTTATGACCACGCTGTGCAAAGTAATCTACCCATTTCCGTGTTTCCTGCTCATCAGCCATATCTGATTTATTTAAAATAAGAAGACGTGGCTTTTGATTGATTACTTCGTCTATCATTGGATTACGCGAGGATAATGGTAAACGGGCATCAATTAATTCAAATATAATATCAACAAGCTTCAATTTTTCTGTTACTTCTCTTCGGGCCTTTGCCATATGCCCTGGAAACCATTGTATAGTCATACCTATACCTCCTAAACTAAAAGAAAAAGGGAGTGTAAGTTCTCCCTTTCTTGCATTACTTTACAATTTTTATATCACTAAACGGCCAGAAAATTAAGCTTGTATTCCCGATAATCTCTTTTTGATCAACAAGACCAATATGACGACTGTCCTTACTATATCGACGATTATCTCCCATTACGAACACAAAGCCCTCTGGAATAACATTCTCGTTTAGGGAAGCATCAATATCATTTAATGAAAAATCTTCTGTTAATGTACCTTCAGTAATTTGTGATTTGTAGGCATCTAAATAGGGCTCATCGATTGGTTCACCATTTATATATAATTGATCATTTTTATATTCTAATGTCTCTCCTGGCAGCCCAATAACACGTTTAATATAGTTTTTCTTCTCTGGAGCATGGAACACTACTATATCAAAGCGTTTCGGCTCTCCTATTTTATAACCAATTTTGTTCACAATCATACGGTCGCCATTTTCAAGGGTTGGCATCATAGACTCACCATCTACTGCAATCGGTGTAAATAAAAAATAACGAATAACTGCTGCAATCGCAAATGCAATTAGAAGTGCCTTCGTCCATTCCCATAATTCATTCTTTTCCTTCACTGGTTTTTCCATCGAGATTTGCCCCCTTGTCTATCCTCATTTTAGATGATAGCTCTTTAAGATGACAAGCAAAAAGAAAAGGGGCTTGCAATACAAGCCCCTCACTTTTTAGCCATAATTATCGAATTTCTTTAATACGAGCAGCTTTACCACGTAGGTTACGTAGGTAGTAAAGTTTAGCACGACGTACTTTACCACGACGTACAACTTCTAAGTTAGCGATTTTTGGTGTGTGTACAGGGAAAGTACGTTCAACACCTACACCGTAAGAAATTTTACGAACTGTGAAAGTTTCGCTAATACCGCCGCCACGACGTTTAATAACTACACCTTCGTATACTTGGATACGTTCACGAGTACCCTCTACTACTTTCACGTGTACTTTAACAGTATCACCAGGACGGAAAGCTGGTAGATCAGTGCGAAGCTGAGCTTTTGTAATTTCTGCAATAATGTTTGACATTGTTTTCTCTCCTTAGACAGATGCTCTTGCACGCAATCTATGCCACAGCGGAACACCGTAATTCAGTACTTCACATAGAAGTACAGATTAGATGTTATCACAAATATAAACAGCAATCAAGCATCTTTATGGTTGTTTTTTAAGTTTTTCTATATACACTTTTTGTTTATCTGTTAATGGATAGTTATCTAGTAAATCGGGGCGACGCTCCAATGTTCTTTTGAGTGACTGCTCTTCACGCCACTGCTCAATTTTTGCGTGATTCCCTGACAGTAAAATATCAGGTACTTTCATTCCACGAAAATCAGCTGGTCGCGTATAATGAGGATGCTCTAAAAGGCCTGTGGAAAATGAATCTTGTATATGGGATTCCTCTTGCCCTAAAACGCCAGGTAGTAATCGTACAACACTATCAATAACCGTCATAGCTCCTAGCTCTCCACCAGTTAAAACGAAATCTCCAATAGAAATTTCGTCTGTGACAAGATGCTGTCGAATGCGTTCATCATAACCTTCGTAATGACCGCATAAAAAAACAAGCTCCTTTTCTTGTGCTAGCTCTTCAGCCTTTCTTTGAGTAAATCGTTCTCCTTGTGGGCACATCAAGATGATTCGAGGATTTTTCCCAGCTGTAATCTCCTCTACAGCGCTAAACATCGGTTCTGGCTTTAATACCATCCCTGCACCACCACCATAAGGATAATCGTCCACTTGATTATGCTTGTTCCCTGAAAACGTTCGAATATCAGTAACTTCTAGCTGAACAGCGCCTTTTTCCTGCGCCTTCTTCAATATTGAAGCACCAAAAACGCCTGTAAACATATCAGGAAACAGACTTAACACATGAATATTCATCATAGTAGACCATCCATTACATGAATCACAATTTTCTTGTCATCAACATTAATCTCCTTGACGATGTCTTCGATATATGGGATGTAATGCTCTTTTTTAGCACCCTTTACCACCCATACATCGTTGGCACCTGTTTGAAGAATATCAGACACTACACCAATCTTTTCTCCTTCTTCAGAAACAATCTCACAGCCAATGATCTCATGGAAGAAAAATTCGTTTTCCTGTAATAAATCATCTGACAATTGGTCTTTTGTAACTTTTAGCATACCTTCTTTAAAAGGTTCTACAAAATTAATATTGTCCATGCCTTCAAAAGATAATAAAATAAAGTTTTTATGACGACGTACGGATACAATTGTTACCCATGTCGGTTTTTTATCATCTTTTTTAAATGCTGCAAGCCTATTCCCTACTGCAAATCGTTCTTCTTCAAAATCTGTTGTTGATAATATACGCACCTCACCACGAATTCCGTGCGTATTGACTATACGACCTACATTAAACCATTCCACAAATTTCACCTCATATCAATTTCGCCTTGGCGTAATTGTAGCTGCCGCTTTGCTTTCGCTACAGAAAACATTTGTTGCTGTCACTTCACTTTCGCACAGATAAACAATGCGTCAGGATTTTGAATTGTCCACGCACAATTCATTCCTTTGAATATCCGTGACATCCGCCAGAGGCTTTGGACCAACAGATGTTTTTTGTGCGAAAGCGTAGTGCTAACGCAGCGACAGCAACATGATGTTGGTCACTCAGTCGTGTGTTGTTGTTGTTGTTGCTGTTGCTTCGCTTTCGCACAGATAAAACCGTGTTGCTGTTGCTTCGCTTTCGCACAGATAAAACCGTGTTGCTGTTGCTTCGCTTTCGCACAGATAAATTGCCACAGAACGTGGCGTTCTTAGAATGAGTTCCGCTATTTCAGTAGGTGTTTGGATACCCACTGAAAAGGAACCAAAACCGCATTCATCTCACTACCTGTAGAGGTGGGAGTCTTCTGATGAATGAAGATAAAAAATGTTAAAACATACTGCCTCCTTTAAGCTACTTGCTAATCAGAGTTAAAAAGTAACCATTCTCACACTTATCTCTAAAAAGCAGATGAACATTTTGGAGGAGATGTTTTAGCTAAAGTATCTCTTATGTCATTATGCTCAATTATTCCTCAATATAATTACTTTAAGTATATACCTATGAGGCACAAGGCACCAGGTAACATCCCATTAAACATCCCATCCCTAAAGATGAAAGAAGATAAAAAAAGGAAGGAACCGACAAGCTCCCTCCTTCATAGTCCAGATTTTACGCTCCATGCTCAAGACCACCCCGAATTCCTAAATGCATGTAAACATACCAATCAGGACTCTCCTGTGCTTGCCGCGTGTAAAAGAGCGTGAACATCTTTTCTATCAATCCAATATATCGACGTAGGTCTTTTTTTGATGGTGACTACCTGCCGCTGAATAAACAATTGTACGAATCGCTTTCGCTACTCGCCCTTGCTTGCCTATGACTTTCCCTCGATCCTCTGAATGAACAAAAAGTTTATAAACAATTCGATTTGCATTTTCATCCGTCTCAATACGAACTTCTTCTGGATAATCGACTAACGGTAAAACGATTGCTTCAATCAGCTGCTTCAAAAACGTCGCCCCCGATTATTTACTGAATTTTTGGTTATGGAATTTTTCCATGATACCTTGTTCTGAGAACAAGTTACGCACTGTATCTGATGGTTTTGCACCGTCAGCTAACCATTTAAGAGCTTTCTCTTCATCGATGTTTACAGTAGCTGGTTGAGTTAGTGGGTTGTAAGTACCAACTGTTTCGATTTGACGACCGTCACGTGGTGAACGAGCATCTGCAACTACGATACGATAGAAAGGAGACTTTTTAGCTCCCATACGTTTTAAGCGAATTTTAACTGCCATTTTAATAGCACCTCCGAATAAGTTTCACACAAGATAGTATATTATCAATGTTTAGGTTGTTTGTAAAGTGTTTTTTCTTAACACCTAAAAATTATTATTTAAACAATGAATCAAAGCCTGGTAATTTCATTTTTTTCTTCCCTTTACCACTTGCCATTCCAGTCATTTGCTTCATCATTTTTTTCATTTCATCGAATTGCTTTAATAAACGATTCACCTCTTGAATAGACGTTCCAGAGCCTTTTGCAATACGCTTTTTACGGCTGCCATTAATGATTTCTGGATTCGTCTTTTCTGCCGTTGTCATGGAATAAATAATCGCTTCTACACGGCCCATTTGTTTATCATCTACTTTAACATTGTCTAAGCCTTTAATTTTATTTGCGCCAGGCAGCATTTTCAAAATTTCATCAAGAGGTCCCATTTTCTTCACTTGCTGTAATTGTTCAACAAAATCATCAAACGTAAAGGTTTGGGATTTAAATTTTTCCTCTAATTCTTTGGCCTTTGCTTCGTCAACATTTGCCTGAGCCTTTTCAATAAGCGATAGAACATCACCCATCCCTAATATACGAGACGCCATTCGTTCTGGATGGAAAGGTTCCAGTGCATCCATTTTTTCGCCCATACCAACAAATTTAATTGGTTTCTGAGTAACGGAACGAATTGATAATGCCGCACCACCACGTGTATCACCATCAAGTTTTGTTAAAACTACTCCGGTAATACCAATTGCTTCATTAAAGCTTTCTGCTACATTTACAGCATCCTGACCTGTCATAGCATCTACAACTAGGAATACTTCATCTGGCTCTTTTAACGCACGTATATCTTTTAATTCCTGCATTAAATCTTCGTCAATATGCAAACGACCAGCTGTATCGATAATAACGACATCATGATGCTCTTCTTTCGCCAGTTCAATTGCCTGACGTGCAATTTCTACAGGAGAAACATCAGTGCCTAATGCAAATACAGGAAGAGATAACTGTTTACCTAATGTTTGTAATTGCTGAACAGCCGCAGGGCGATAAATATCTGCTGCTACTAGTAGTGGCTTACGATTATATTTTTTACGTAACACATTTGCAAGTTTACCTGTAGTCGTTGTTTTCCCTGCGCCCTGTAAGCCAACCATCATAATTACTGTTGGGGGCTTTGTATTAAATTTAATAGGGCTTTGCTCGCCACCCATCAGTTCCGTTAATTCGTCCTGTACGATTTTAATTACTTGCTGGCCAGGTGTTAGGCTTTGCATAACATCTACACCAACTGATCGTTCACTGACCTTTTTCACGAACTCTTTGACTACTTTTAAGTTAACATCCGCCTCGATTAAAGCAAATCGGACTTCACGCATCATTTCTTTAACGTCTTGTTCCGATACCTTACCTTTACCTTTAATCTTTTGGATCGTTCCTTGGAGTCGTTCCGCTAATCCTTCAAAAGCCATTGCTTTCGCCTCCTAATCCCATTCTTTCAACTGCTCAATAAGCGCCAGCTGTTCTTCAGACGTCATGCTTTGTCCTGTTATTCCTGCTGTTAGCTGTGCAAGCATTTGTGTACGTTTTTGAAATTTGTCTAATAAACAAAGTTTTTCTTCATATTCTTCAAGCATCGCTTCTGTTCGACGAATATTATCATAAACAGCTTGACGTGAAATTCCGTATAGTTCAGCGATTTCTCCAAGTGAGTTATCATCTAAATAATACAGTTCCATATAACTTCGTTGCTTATCTGTTAATAATGCTTGATAAAAGTCGAAGAGAAAGTTCATGCGTGTTGTTTTTTCAAGTAGCATCGAATGTTTCTCCTCCTGTCCTTAGTCATTTGTATCATAACGAAAAGCGCCCGTCTGTGTCAAGGTAATTCCCTTGTCTAAAAGCCTTCATTCAATGCTTTCAGGCATCTTTCACCTATAGCAGCATTCCCTTTAAACAATGAAATGTCCATTTTACAAACGAGCGTTTCACCTAACTAAATTACATAACTATCCATTGCACCCTAGAGTAAATTCGTCCAGAATTTTCGAGCTCACTAGAAAGCACCTCATTAATCCTTGACATCCGCCTAAAGCTTTAGGCAAACACGATGCTGTTCACTCAGGTGTTTTCACAAGATGTGAAGATTTTTAGCCTGAGTTCCTCTATTTCAGCGGTGTTTGTACGCCAATTGAATAGAAAAAAAATCGCATTCATCTCGCCACATATAGAGAGGTGGGAGTAATCTGTACCTGACGCTGCGGTTTCTCAGTAAAGATTTGCTCAATCAAGATAAATCTGTTAATCCTCATTATATTGTAATTCTTTATCTAACCCTTCAGCAAATAAACCATAGACATAGCGTTCTGCATCAAATGGCTGAAGATCATCCATCTTCTCACCAAGACCTACAAACTTAACAGGAATGTGTAATTTATTACGGATTGCGAGGACAATACCACCTTTTGCTGTACCATCTAGCTTCGTTAAGACTATTCCTGTAACATTTGTCGCTTCCTTAAACGTTTGGGCCTGCACAAGTGCATTTTGGCCAGTAGTTGCATCTAAAGCCAATAATACTTCATGTGGTGCATTTGGTATTTCACGCGAAATGACACGATGTACTTTTTCAAGCTCATTCATTAAATTGACTTTGTTTTGCAAACGTCCAGCTGTGTCACAAATTAACACATCTGCTTTGCGATTTTTAGCTGCACGAATAGCATCATACATCACTGCTGCTGGGTCAGAACCCTCTGATTGTTTAATTACTTCACAGCCAACACGGTCACCCCATACTTGTAATTGATCGATGGCTCCAGCACGGAACGTATCACCCGCAGCCAAAACAACCGTTTTACCCTGCGATTTCAAACGATGTGCGAGTTTACCAATTGTTGTTGTTTTCCCAACGCCGTTGACTCCAACAAATAAGATCACTGTTAGCTCACCATCGGGCTGCATGTTTAAATCAATTAAATCTTCTTCACCCTGCTCATAAATTTCAACAAGCTTCTCAGAAATCACTGCTTGGATGCCATTTGTATCTTTAATATTCTTTCGTTGAACCTCAAAACGTAATTTTTCCATTAGCTCCATCACTGTTTCAAAGCCAACGTCAGCCTGCAGTAATAAATCTTCTAGCTCTTCAAAGAAATCCTCATCCACTTTTCGATAACGTGCCACTAAATCGTTTACTTTCGAGGTAAAGGAATTTCGCGTTTTTTCCAGACCCGCTTTGAATTTTTGTGTAATGGACCATGCAGAAGGTTTTTTCTCTTCCACAAGCGCAACCTCTTGCACTTCTTGCTGCTCCGGTTCCTCCTCTAATTCAGGAAGTTCCGTTTCAATAGGACTCTCTGTTTTTGAAGTCTCTACCTTGTCAATCTCTTCTACAGTTGTTTCGATAAGAGCAGGCTCTGCGGAATCCTCAAGCTTCTGCGCATCGGCAATCCTAGCCTCATTTTCATTAACTTCTACAACTTTTTCTTCTTCTGCTGGATTACCCATCAGCTTATCTTTTAAACGTTTAAAAAAACTCATGCTTGTTCGCTCCTTTGCTCCGCAAGTACGGGTTCATCTTCTAATTTCACTGATACAAGTTTCGAAACACCTGACTCCTGCATTGTAATTCCATACAATACATCTGCTCCCTCCATCGTTCCTTTACGATGCGTGATAACAATGAATTGTGTGTCATGGCTAAATTTTTTCAAGTATTGACTATATCGAACAACATTTGCCTCGTCTAACGCAGCCTCTACTTCATCCAAAATACAGAAAGGTACAGGTCGTATATTTAAGATGGAGAACAATAATGCGATGGCAGTAAGTGCACGCTCACCACCAGAAAGCAAACTTAGATTTTGCAATTTTTTCCCTGGAGGTTGGGCCACAATTTCTATACCTGTTTCAAGTAGGTTTTGAGGCTCCAATAATACTAAATCTGCTTGCCCACCGCCAAATAATTCACGGAATACACGTTTAAATTGATCACGTATAGCATAAAATGTTTCGCTAAATCGTAATGTCATCTCCTCGTCCATTTCTTTAATGGCTTCATGCAATGTTTCCTGAGCAGCAAGCAGATCCTCACGTTGCTCTGTTAAGAATAAATGACGTTCTAGCACTCTATCATATTCTTCAATTGCACCCAAATTAACTGGACCAAGCTCTTCAATTGATTTTTTCAAGAGCTTCACTCTACGACGCATATGCTCTTCATCTATAATTTCTATCGCAATCTCCTCAGCCTCCTCAAGGATTAGCTGATAGTTTTCCTCTAGCTGCTCATTAAAACTTTTAATTTCAAATTCTAAGCGACTCTGCTTTAGCTCATTTGCACGTATTGCTTCAAGGTAACCTTTATGTATACGTTGCAATTCTTTAAGCTGTTCCTCTAAAGCAGCAAGTTGCTGTTGTTGTGCTACTTTTTCATCCTTTTTCTGAGTAATCGTGTTTTGTAACGACTCTCTTCTCTCTTTCCAAGTAGCAACCTGTTCCTCTACTTCTTCATCACTTAACAGTTTTGTTGACTCATCTGATTGTAACCAGATTATTTCCTGAGAAATACTATTCATCTTTTGCTGAGTTTTGTTTAATTGCAAAGCTATTTCTGCTGTAGCAATTTGTACTTGTGACATTTGCTCTTGGATAACTGCTAATTGGGAGCGTTTTTCTGCCAATTGTTCACGCAGTACATCTTTCTCCGTTTCGCTCTGTAGCTTTATTTTACTAAGATGCTCAACAGTACCATTAATCTCTAATAGCTCTGTCGCAAGGGTTGTTAAACGATTTGTAGCCACTTCCCTTTGAGCTAAAAGTGTTTCCTCTCGTGTCTTAACATCTTGTGTCTCATTTGATGCATAGGATACACGTGCAGATAAGCTTTTCTCGACAACCTCAAGCTCCCGAATACGACTTGCCTGTTGTAATTCGTCCTTTCGAAGCTGCTCACCTTCAAGTTTCAATTGTTCTACTTGATCTCGCAATGCTGCTAGCTTCTCCTTTTCCACTGAAACAGCCTTTTCAGCACTAAGAATAGATGCTTCCAAAGCTTCTAATTTGACAATTAGACCATCTAATTCGGCCTTTCTTGTAAAAAGTGAAGATTGTTGCTTCGTTGCACCACCAGTCAATGAACCACCTGCATTAACAATATCACCATCAAGTGTCACCACACGATAACGGAAGCTGCATAATCGAGCAATTTGACTCGCACCCTCTAAGCTAGATGCAACAATTACATTGCCTAGAAGATTCTCAACAATTGTACGATTATCCTCATGGAATGTCACAAGTCCATCTGCCATTTGCACAAAGGCAGGATGCTCTATTGCTAATTGAATTGTAGATGGATTGATTTTACGTGATTTTATAACTGTCTTTGGTAAAAATGTTGCACGACCAGCTCTTTTTTGCTTCAACCAATGTATTGCCTGCTGAGCATGACGCTCATCGGAGGTCACAATATGTTGAGAAGCTGCACCTAAGGCTGTTTCAATCGCTTGAGAGTATTTTCCATCTACTTGGATTAATTCTGCGACAGCCCCCTCAATACCTACCAAATCCCCTTTATCACGTGCAAGTAATACTTCTTTTACACCTTGGAAGAAACCTGAAAAGTCAGCTTCTAGCTCTGCCAATGTTTCCTTTCTAGCCTTAAGCTGCTGTTGGTGTTGATAAGCTTTAAAAAGCATATCCTGCTTTTCATTAAAAGATGTATTGACCTTTTTAAGCTCTATTTGCAATGATTCGTACTGTTCAAGCTTTCCATGCAGTTCCTTTGTTGTGATATTGTGAGCCACAATTAGCTTATCTTTTTCTGCAATACTTTGCGCAAGCTCTTGTCCGATTTCATCCGTTTGATCTGACATTCGTGCTGCCATCACTTTTTGCTGTGCCAATTGCTGGTCAATATTCTTTAATTCATTTTTAATCGTTGCTTCTTCATTTAAGGAGTCAATATAGCGGTTTTTTTGCTCTTCAATCTCTTGCTCAATTTCAGTAACAGAGCGATTTAATGATTGTTCCAATTGCTTGATGCTCTGTTTTAACACCTGTACGTCTTGTTGCTTCTCTGTAAATAGCTCTTTTTTTTCTACTTCTTGTAAAATCAGAGCCTCTACCTCAGCCTTTGTTTCCTCTAATGAGGCGTTCAATTGTAGCAATTGATTAGATGCATTTTGCCGCTTCTCTGCCATCAGTGCCTTACGACCATCCCAACGTTCGACTTCCATTGTCGCATTCACAAAGTCAGCTTGTGTAGTGTCTAAGTAGTCATCGAGCTCCTTTAACAGTTTACGAATACTTGCTGTTTGTTTTTCAACAGTAGCAATGGAATGGGCTTGTTTTTGCTCTGTCTCAGATAACTCTGTGAACTCAGCTTCAAGAGCATGCAAAGATTGTGCACAATTTTTCAAATCGTGCACAAGTATAGTGATATCAAAATCTTTTAACTCTGTAGACATTTGCACATAATCTCTTGCACTTGATGCCTGAATTTCAAGTGGTTCAAGTCGACTATCTAATTCATGTAATATATCTAACACACGATATAAATTTTCATCTGTTTCAACAAGTTTATGCTCTGCCTTTTTCTTTCTCAGTTTGTACTTTAATACGCCAGCTGCCTCTTCGAAAATCGAACGTCGGTCATCGGGTCTGCTATTTAAAATCTCATCAACACGGCCTTGCGAAATTATTGAAAATGCCTCTTTCCCAAGACCTGAATCCATAAACAAGTCCGTAATATCCTTCAGGCGACACTGTTGGTTATTTAATAAATATTCACTATCACCTGAACGGTATACGCGTCTTGTTACGCTGACCTCTGTATATGAAAAAGCAAGTTGTTCATCTGTATTATCTAAAACTAATGTTACCTCCGCAAAATTTAGCGGCTTTCGAGAATCGCTGCCAGCAAAAATAACATCCTCCATCTTAGAACCACGTAACGACTTTGCCGATTGCTCCCCAAGTACCCAACGAATAGCATCAGTGACATTACTTTTCCCACTGCCATTTGGTCCGACAACTGCTGTAACACCAGGTACAAAATCAATTCCAATGCGCTCCGCAAAAGATTTAAAGCCAATCACTTCTAGTCGTTTTAGGAACATTTATTAAGCCTCCTCTTTCGCAGCTTGCTCACGCATTGTTCGCATTGCACTCTGTGCAGCTTGCTGCTCGGCTTCTTTTTTCGATTTCCCTCGACCAATACCAAGCTCCTGTCCATTCAATAGAACACTTGATACAAAGGTACGGTTATGTGCAGGACCCTTTTCATCAATAATTTCGTAATGAAGTAATCCGTTATTTGTTTGTTGTACCATTTCTTGCAATTGACTTTTAAAATCCATCACATGCGAAAAAGCACCGATTTCTACTTTTGGGAACACGATACGTTCTAAAAATGACACGACCGTTTGTAAATCTTGATCTAAATAAAGAGCACCTACAAATGACTCAAAAACATCAGCAAGTAGCGCTGGGCGTTCCCGTCCACCTGTCAATTCCTCACCTTTTCCTAGTAATACGAAACGACCAAAACCTAATTCATTTGCAAAAATAACAAGAGATGGCTCACATACAATAGATGCTCGTAGCTTCGTTAACTCGCCTTCACTCATATTAGGATATTTCTCAAAAAGGTATTTAGAAACAGACAGTTCAAGTACCGCGTCTCCTAAAAATTCAAGACGCTCATTATCCGTAAACAATTTACGGCGATGCTCATTCACATAAGATGAATGCGTGAATGCTTGATACAATAAATTTTTATTAATAAATGTGATATTTAATTCATGCTGTAACAGCTCGAATTGATTGCGTACTTTTTCAGGAAGTACGCCAGATTTCTGCATAGTTCCTTTTCTTTTCATAGCCATTGAACAATCTGCCTTCCTAATAGTTTCTACCGTATTAGTGTACCTTTTTCAAGGCGTTTATGCAAAAGTATTTCAACTTAAATACAATGTTTTGGAAGTTTTTTTGCGAATTATTTTCCAAAACAAAAAAAGGGACGACGATAGTTCAAAAAATGAACCATTTCGCACCCTTTTAAATACATCTTAGCAATATAAATCTGCTCTTTTAACGAAAAAAGAGTAGTAATAATTTCTACCAGAGGCTTTAACTTTATTTAACTAGCCCATACATATTAAATAAAAACGATAACCGCATTTATGACTAAATCTATTAAAGCGCTAAATAAAGTTAAAACGAAATTAGTTTACTTTACTTTCAATGTATGAAATTGCAGAACCTACTGTTGAGATTTTTTCAGCATCTTCATCAGAAATTTCCATATCAAACTCGTCTTCAAGCTCCATTACAAGTTCAACTACGTCTAATGAGTCAGCACCTAAATCATCACGGAAAGAAGCTTCTAGTGTTACTTCGCTTTCTTCAACACCTAAACGGTCCACGATTACTTTTGTTACGCGCTCTAATACTGTAGACAAATCATTCACCTCCCCTCAAATGATTATACAAAAAAAACTTATTGATGACTAATTGAATTTACATCACCATGCCGCCATCTATATGCAATGTCTGACCCGTCATATAATTTGCATCATCTGAAGCTAGAAAAGCCACTGCCTTTGCAATATCTTCTGGCTGCCCAAGCTTTGCCAGAGGAATTTGAGTTAGCATTCCCTGCTTTAATTCTTCTGATAATTGATCCGTCATTTCTGTTTCGATAAATCCTGGTGCTATCGCATTTACTAAAATATTTCGTGATGCTAATTCCTTTGCTGTTGTTTTTGTTAATCCAATTACACCAGCCTTGGCAGCTACATAATTTGCCTGTCCAGCATTACCAGCAACCCCAACGATAGAAGAAATATTAATAATGCGTCCCGCTCGCTGCTTCATCATTTGACGTGTTACAGCTTTGGTGCAAAGGAACACACCTTTAAGATTTGTAGCTAACACGTCATCCCATTCGTCTTCCTTCATACGCATTAACAAGTTATCACGTGTGATTCCTGCATTATTCACTAAAATATCAAGTGAGCCAAATGTCTTCACCGCTTTATCCATTAATGCTGTAACTTCCTCTGTTTGTGACACACTCGCTTGTACGGCAATAGCCTCTCCGCCATTTTCTTGAATCATTGTGACAACCTCTTCTGCCTTTGCCTGCGAGCCACTATAGTTAACCACAACTTTAGCTCCTTCATCAGCAAGCTTCAACGCAATAGCGCGTCCTATTCCACGCGAAGCACCTGTTACAACGGCTACCTTACCCTCTAATTTACGCATTAATTGTCCACTCCTTTGCCGCTTCTATCACTGCCTCTAATGATGCTTCATCATAAACACAATAAGTCGCAACAGAGCGATCGATTTTTTTCACTAGGCCGCTTAATACTTTGCATGGACCACATTCTATAAAGACATCAACACCTTGTGCAATCATTTCTCGCACAGAAGCTTCCCACTGTACAGCACTATAAACTTGTTCTACTAATTCTTGTTGAATAGCAGAGACATTTTCTAATTCTTTTGCCATGACATTACCGATTACTGGAATCTGAGGCTCTGATAATAATATTGCTGCTAATGTTGCTGCTAATTTATCAGAGGATGGACGCATTAACTCTGAATGGAACGGACCACTAACAACTAAAGGAATTGCTCGTTTTGCACCTGCTTCCTTCGCAGCTACAGAAGCTTTTTCAACGCCTTCTTTTGTACCAGAAATAACGATTTGTCCTGGACAGTTAACATTCGCTACTTGAACCGGATTACCTGCTTCAGATACTTTTTCAGTTACTTCATGTAGTCCCTCAAGCTCCATCCCAAGAATGGCTGCCATTGCCCCCTGTCCAGCAGGCACAGCTTCATTCATATATAGACCACGCTTATGCACAACAGAAACTGCATCCTCAAAGGATAACACGCCTGCTATAACTAGTGCTCCGTATTCTCCAAGTGAATGTCCAGCAGCATAATTTGGCGTAATTCCTGCTGCCTGCAATTTTTCTGCAACCATTACACCAGTTGTTAATAAAGCTGGCTGTGCATGGTATGTTAATGTTAATTCCTCAGCAGGACCCTCTAACATAAGCTTCGATAGTTCAAAGCCAAGTGATTGATCTGCACGATTATAAAAGGCCTTGCTTTCGGCTGAATTTTCAACAAACTCCTGCCCCATACCTACTGCCTGCGAGCCTTGACCAGGAAAAATAAATGCTATTTTCGTCATTCTTCGTTAACCCCTTTTTAATCAATTATGCCTCGGAATAATTGCGTCCAGAATCGGCTTTGTGCTTAGGCCTGCGTGAGGGCCGACACGATGTCGGTCATTTCGGTAAAGCCACAGGACGTGGCGTTTTTTACCGATGCAGGTCAGTTAGCCGTTATCGCATGGATGCGATGGTTTTAGGCTAACACCCTTTAAGAACTCCTTTCCGATTCCATGGCATTCGCCGGAGGCTTTAACTTCTTTCAACTGAAAGAAGTTAATCAATTTCTAAGTGACGTACTGTCTCTGTAATCGTTGAGATCACTGTATGCTCTACCATTGTACTTGCTTGACGAATTGCACTGTAAATGGCTTTTGCATTGGATGAACCATGTGCCTTAATAACAGGTGCCTGTAAGCCAAATAAAGCTGCACCACCATACTCTGTATAATCCATTTTATTTTTCAAATCACGTAAATTATTTTTCATAAGGGCTGCGGAAATTTTTGTTTTTGTAGAAGACATAAATGCTTCCTTCAGCATTGAAAATAAAGCGCCCGCTGTACCTTCAATCGATTTCAGCACCATATTTCCTGTAAAACCGTCAGTTACAACAACATCCGCTACCCCTTCTAGTAAATCACGTGCTTCCACATTGCCAATAAAGTTTATATCCGCTTCTTTTAACAGTTCAAAAGCAGCTTTTGTTAATTCATTCCCTTTTTTATCCTCAGTGCCGATATTAAGCAACCCAATACGTGGCTTTTGTAAGCCACCTACCTTTTTGGCATAAATATCACCCATAATTGCATATTGCAATAAATGCTCAGGACGTGCATCAGCATTTGCCCCAAGATCTAGCATTAAAAAACCCTTACCATCTAATGTTGGTAATGTAGTCGCAAGCGCAGGTCTAGCAATCCCTTCAATTCGCCCGACTTTAAACAGGCCTCCTGCCATTAAAGCTCCCGTATTGCCTGCAGAAAGACATGCATCTGCTTTCCCTACTTCCACTGCATCCATTATTTTCGCCATAGAAGAATCCTTTTTACGACGAACAGCGCGTGCTGGATCGTCAGTTCCTTCCACAACTTCTTCACAATGTATAACAGTCAATCTGTCATGTATTTTTAAAAATGGCTCAAGCTTTTCTTGCTGACCATATAATTGTATCTCTAAATTTGGAATTTGCTCTAATGCCAATAGCGCACCTTCAACAACTGATTTTGGTGCGTTGTCTCCACCCATTCCATCAAGCGCTAATTTCATTGTTGTTCACCTTAACCTTTCGTGCGGTACATATCAAATTCACCAACAAAAACAGTTTCACCATTAACCGTAGATGTTACCTCTACTTTTGTTCGATGATTTTCATCATCACGTGCGATAACAACTGCCTTTGTAATAACACGATCTCCAGCTCTAACAGGTTTCACAAATGTTATATTCGAATGCACTGTCAATGCCAGTTCATCATCAATAACCGCTACCGCTAATGAGTTTGCCTGTGCGAACAAATGATGTCCGCGTGCGATGCCATTGCGCTGAAAAACATGCTCTTCTTTTACGTCAAAAATAGATAACGCACGATTATCCAATTCAATATCAATAATTTCACCGATTATTTCATCAATCGGAAGTGATTTCACTTCATTTTCATAGGTTTTCGAAGCAACATCTTTAATTCGCTCTCGCAATTCCGGAATTGCTAATTCCATGCGATCTAAACGAATCGTTTGGACACTCACCTGAAACTGTGTTGCAAGCTGTTCATCTGTGACGAATGGATTTTCAGCTATCGTTTCAGATAATAGTCGCTGTCGCTCTTTTTTCGTTTGTCTCAACATCATTCGCCACCCTTTTAGTTGTTATTAGCACTTGGTACTAATATCAGTATATAGACTATAAAAAAAGAATGCAAGACCTGTTTTCAAAACAAGTCCTTACATTCCGTTGATAGCATCCGAATGATTATTAATCGAAACGTTCTCCTTGCAATACTCCTGACTGTTCAAGCATTGCCCGTAAAGCCTGATAATCATCATGATGCCAAAAAGCATCTGTCTTAAGTATCTCGATAGCATCTTTTCTCGCAGTCTCAAGAATACGATAATCATGCACTAAATCTGCTACTTTAAAGTCTGGCAGACCACTTTGCTTCCGACCAAAAAAATCTCCTGGTCCCCGTAGCTCCAAATCTTTTTCAGCCAGCCTGAATCCATCATTCGTTTCCGTCATTGACTGCATTCGCTCTTTCCCTTCGTCTGATTTTGGGTCAGCTAGTAATACACAATACGACTGGTGCTCCCCACGTCCAACACGCCCTCGCAGCTGATGTAATTGTGCTAGCCCAAAGCGTTCTGCATCATAAACAAGCATAAAAGTTGCATTCGGTACATTCACCCCAACCTCAACCACTGTTGTTGAGACAAGTACATCTATTGCTCCCTCACTAAAGGCACGCATAACAGCATCTTTTTCATCAGCTGTCAGACGACCATGCATTAATCCAACATGGTATCTACCGCTAAAATACGTGGCAAGCTGCTCATAAATCTCAACTGCATTTTGGACATCAAGCTTATCTGATTCCTCGATGAGCGGACAAATCGCATAAGCCTGTCTACCAGCAGCAAGTTCCATTTCAAGCTTTGACAGTACAGAGCCAAATTGCTCCTTTTTCATCCAGTGCGTTTCAATCTGCTTACGTCCTGCTGGCATTTCATCAATAATGGAAACATCCATTTCTCCAAACGCTGTGATAGCAAGGGTACGTGGAATAGGCGTTGCCGTCATAAAAAGCACATCTGGATTATCCCCTTTATCACGCAGGATTCTTCGCTGCTCAACCCCAAAACGATGCTGTTCATCAGTAATAACAAAACCAAGTTTACAAAAAATAACATCCGGCTGAATCAGAGCGTGTGTTCCAATCAAAATATCAATACTTCCATTAGCAAGCTCCTCTAAAAGTAAGCGGCGCTCTTTTGTTTTTGTTGAACCAGATAGTAAAGCAACACGTACACCAAACGGCTCAAACCATTCAGCCAAGTTTTCAGCATGTTGTTCTGCTAATATTTCTGTCGGCGCCATCAACGCTCCCTGAAAGCCTGCAGTTACAGCCCCATAAAGGCAGATTGCCGCAACGACCGTTTTCCCTGACCCTACATCTCCCTGAAGTAAACGATTCATACGATGTGGTTCCTTCAGATCTTTGCAAATTTCATTAACCACACGTTTTTGGGCAGCTGTTAATTCATAAGGTAATGATGCAATGAAGGCACGCAGTTTTTGTAAATCATATTGTATAATGGTACCATGCTCACTATCCTTTCTAATTTTACGTAAAGCTTGAATTCGCAGCTGAAAGAAGAGTAACTCTTCATAGGCAAAGCGTCGTCTAGCCTGTTTTGCATGTTCAGCATCGAGAGGGAAATGAATTCCTTCAAGACCATCAGCTATTGGAGCAAGCTTATAGGCCTCTTGTAAATGTAATGGAATAGCATCTAGTATCTCTGCGCCAATGTCATCTAACGCCTGTCGCATATATTTACGAAATCGTTTTTGCGGAATCAAGCCTTTTAAGCTATAGACAGGCTCAAAGTCAACTTGCTCTGTCTTTGGACCAAATGTAACAGATGTTCCATTGATTACCTGTCTGCCTCTGTCCCACTTACCTGTGACCGTAATAATAGCTCCGGGAATAAGCTTTTGCTTTAAATAGCCTTGATTAAAAAACACAACCTTTACTAAATGGCGACCTGCCAGCACTGTCACCTGTAATCTTGATTTATTGCGACCTAAAAACAATATTGTCGGCTCACGTTCAACTTTACACTCAACGGTAACACGCTCATTATGTGGTGTTTGTGCCAAATCCTTTAACCGAAAATCCTCATGCCTATGTGGAAACGTCCATAATAAATCTGCTATTGTCTCGATGCCTAATGCCTCTAAATGTCCTGCAGTTTCCTTCCCGATTCCCTTTAATCCGGTGACTGGACTCGTTAAATCAGTCATCTTGTACGACAACTCCTTTCATGATGCTGGCTATATCAATTTCGCCTTGGCGTAATTGTAGCTGCCGCTTCGCTTTCGCACAGATAAACAATGCGTCCGGATTTTGAATTGTGCTCAGGCCTGCACGATGCAGGTCAGTTAGCCGTTTTCGCAGGATGCGAAGGTTTTAGGCTAACATCCTTTTATTCATTCCTTTGAAAATCCGTGACATCCGCCGGAGGCTTTAGGTCAACATGATGTTGGTCACTCAGTCGTTGCCACAGGACGTGGTGTTCTTAGACTGAGTTCCGCTATTTCAGTAGGTGTTTGGACACCCACTGAAAAGGAACCAAAACCGCTTTCATCTCACCACATGTAGAGGTGGGAGTCTTCTGCTGAATGAAGATAAGTTAAATGTTCTATGTAGTTAATAGCTATTTCATTTACACTGTATCATAAATCTACGGTCTTTCCTTACAATAAACATTTTCAAATGCACTAAAAAATCCCTACCTCAAATTGAAGGTAGGGCCTTTCAACATTTCTATTCTACATATTGTTTAAAAATGTAAATGTTCCTATCATATTGGTTTGTTAATTTCACAGGAAAAACGAGTAATTTCATTTACATATGCTTCATCTACTTCTATGCCTAGTCCTGGCTTATTACTAAATTGAATGACATCTCCATTATAGTGGACCTTAGCCACATCCTTTATAAACATGAGGGGACCGACCATCTCATTTGTTTGAATAATGTTTTTACTCATCGCTAGATGTGCTCCAGCCATTGTACCGATAGCTGATTCAACCATCGAACCAACTTGACATGGCATGTCGGCTGCCTCTGCTAAACTCGCTAAAGCTAAAGCAGGATAAATGCCACCAGATTTCATTAGTTTAATATTAAGCATATCAGCTGCTCGCATCTCAATAACATTCACTAAATCGTAAATATTATGTACACCCTCATCAATCATTACTTTATTATTTACAACAGATCTAATTTCTTTTAAAGCTCTTATATCATGTGCCTTCACTGGCTGCTCATACCAATCCACATGACAATCAGTCGTTTCGCGTATTACCTTTAATGCCTCAATTCTATTCCAGCCTTGATTAGCATCAACACGAAGCTGAATAGTGTTTCCTATAGCATTTCTGACAGCTTTGATTCGTTCAATATCAGTGTCTGCGTTGGTACCTACCTTCATTTTTATATTCCTAAAACCTGCTGCCACAAAACTCCGTGCATCTTCCGCCATTTCCTGAGGATCTTTAATACTAATTACTCGTGGAACCTGTAGCTCCTCATGTGCTTTCCCACCAATTAATTGATATACTGGCTGCCCTGTAATTTTTCCCATTAGATCATAGATAGCTATATCTAGTGCAGCTTTTGCAGAAGGAACGCCATTTATCTTATGATTAAATTTTTGATGAATGCGATCAATAGCAAATGGGTCTTCATTTATAATTAATGGAGCTAATTCATGTTTAATAATTTGATAAGTACTTTCCCAAGTTTCTCCTGTTACATTTTGATCTGGAACAGCCTCACCCCATCCTACTATCCCCTTATCCGTTTCAATTCTTACAAATATGGTTGGCATATCATCTAAATGAACATATGAAATGATAAAAGGTTCTTTTAATAATAATCGCGCAGCAAACACTTCAACTTTCTTTATTCTCATGTTTAACATCCTTTCTACTTCATGCAAATCCTTTATTGATAATGATTTACTAGTTCAATAAATAACTTTATCGCATCAGGAAACACATCTTCATCAAGATCAAACTTTGGATGATGATGTGGATATTGACTCTTTTCTCCACCCATACCGACAAAGATGAAGGTACCAGGTTTTTTCTGTAAATAATAGGAAAAATCCTCCCCTCCCATAACTGGATTAACCAATTCAAATACTTCATGCCCAAATTCTCTGCAAACAATGTTTTCCACAAATTTTGACTCATTTGGATCATTTATAAGCGGTGGGGTGCCTATTATAAAACGAATCTTTCCTTCTGCACCAAAAGCTTGACATATTCCCTCTGTTAAATTGACCATTTTTGTTTGAATGATATTGACTGTTTCTGGCGTCAATGCTCTTATTGTTCCTATTAATCTCGCTGAATCAGGGATAATATTATACGTTGTACCAGCTTGAACATTTCCTACTGTAATAACTCCTGCTTCAATTGGATTTATGCTTCTGCTTATTATACTTTGAAAGGCTTGGATTAAACTGCTTGCAATATAGATGGGATCAATTGTTTCATGAGGCATTGATCCATGGCCACCGTATCCTTTGATATCAATTTCAAAATCATCAATGGAAGCCATCATTGGCCCATGAGTTAACCCAATTTTTCCTTTTTCAAGACCCTGCCATAAATGAATACCAAAAATAGCATCTATTCCTTCTAAAATACCTTGTTTAATTAGTAAGTCAGCTCCACTTGGTGTGATTTCTTCTGCAGATTGGAATATGAGTACAACATTTGGTTCAACCTCATTTCTCGATAGCCATTCAGCAACAGCTAGTAATATTGCAGTATGACCATCATGACCACACATATGAGCAATCCCTGGTTTTTTAGAGATATATGTTTTTTCTCCCTCTTCAACAATCGGCAGCGCATCTATGTCTGCTCTTAGTGCTATAGTTTTCGAACCTTTTGACCCCTTTACTAATCCAACAACACTAGGTGGTCCAAAAGACAATATGTCAATATTCAACTCCATCAATCTATTTCGAATGAATTTACTTGTTTCAAATTCCTGACCAGAAAGCTCAGGGTATTGATGAAGATATCTTCTGTCTTCAATTGCTCTTTTTGTCAAAGACTCTAAATTTATGATTTCCATTAGTAAAACTCCTTTTTAAAACGGCCCATACTGAATAATCTGCGCAATAATTAGTGATACAACAGCAACCGTAACCTGCAATAACATGAAAGGTAGAATCCATCTTATCCATTTCCCCCATGGTATCCCTGCAATGGAGAGTCCAGCCATAAGAAATCCGACTGTCGGAAAAATGATATTAGACATACCATCACCAAATTGATAAGCAAGAACTGCCGTTTGCCTTGTAACACCGATCATATCAGATAAAGGAGCCATGATTGGCATAGTTAAGGCAGCTTGTCCGCTCCCTGATGGCACCAAAAAATTCAAAAATAGTTGGAAAACAAACATACCTACCGCATTTAATGCTGGAGGAATAGTATCAAGTATTGAGGCTGTATGATATAAAATAGTATCGATAAGCCCGGAATTATTAAAAATAACAAGAATCGTTTGAGCTAACCCAATAATTAATGCACCACCAATTAAATCTCCCGCACCTTTCATAAAGGAATTAGCAATTCGAGATGGCGATAGCTTTCCAATAAGCCCCATTAAAATACCAAATAATAAAAACAAGCCAGCTATTTCAGTAATATACCATCCTAATTTTATGACACCATACATCAGGACAACGAAATTCAAGATAAATGTTAACATAACGAGCTTATGACTTAATTTCATCTTGATTGACTGATTCGCAAGCCCCTCCTTATTGCCAAATTTAAAATTTCCATAGAAACCGAGTGAAGGGTTATTTTTTACCTTCCTAGCATAGCGATAGACATAAACGGTAGCTGTGACATATAAAATGACAAAAATGATAAGACGTAAAGCAATACCAGAGAACAGTGGCAGTCCAGCTATTTCTTGCGCTATCCCGACAGTGAATGGATTCATTACTGCTGCTGAAAAGCCAACTGATGCTCCAAGAATGACAATAGCGAATCCTGTAATAGCATCAAAGCCCAAAGCAATGGCAAGTGGGACAAGTATACCCACATAAACGATTGTTTCATCAGACATTCCCATTAATGAACCTGCACATGCGAAAAATAACATTAACACGGGAATAATCAACATCTCACGCTTTGCCATTTTCACTGACAGCATTGCAATAAACGATTCTAATGCCCCTGTTGCTGAGAGTATTCCAAAGGTTCCCCCAACAATTAAAACAAAGAAAATAATACTCGCACCCTGCATCATACCAGAATGAATACTGCTAAAAACATCCAAAAATCCTATTGGGTTCATATCCGTGTAAGTAAAGGTCCCTGGCTGGATCACTTCTCGTCCATTCAATTCTTCTCGTTGAAACTCACCTGCCGGAATGATATACGTCAACACAGCCGATAGAATGATAAGGCAAAATATTAAGACATATACATTTATTCCTTTCTGTTGATCATTTAATTCTATATCTTTTTTAGTTACAAATTTACCCATAAGCAGTCCCCCATTTTATAAACGCTTTTATTTCTCCCACAACGTCATCCCCTTTTTTTGAAATTTCCGTCTTCTAAATTGTAAGTGATAGTATCGAAAATAAAAAATTGCTATTTCTAATAGTAACTATTGATAAATTTACATATAGATAAAGAACATTTCCTATGTTTCCCTATTTATGTTATTAAAAATTTGATAATAAAAACGCTCCATTCTACAATACATTTGCAGAAAAGAGCGATGGTCATTTCATTTTTATATTTAAATCGTTCGCCAAGTATCTTTCACTAAATCGATAAACGTACTCACATTACTAAATTCCTTAGAATTATGTGGATAAATCAAATATGTTGGTAACCTTTTAGGAAAACGATTTAACACCTGAAGACTTCCCTTATTTACCTCCTTTTTTATCAATATATCACTTAGTAATGCTAAACCCACTTGTCCCACAGCCGCTCTTTTTATAGCCTCTTCACTTCCAAATTCGACAATTGTTTTTGGATCACAATGAATGTCACGAAGGCAACTTCTTATATTATCATCCAATCCGTAGGTTATAAATGGGTATTCATCAAATATTTCCTCAGTTGTTCTGTCCTTTATAATATTAGGGTTACCGACTAGTACTAAATCCTCTTCCTCAAGTAGAACTCCTTCTATACCTGAATAATTAGGCTTTCCTGCTACAAACCCTAAATCTGCCTGATTAGAGCTTACAAGTGCAGCTGTTTCCTTACTGTTCGCACATAGAAGCTTTAAATTTACCTGTGGATATAGCTTTAAAAATGAACCTATAATATGGGATAAATAATATCCACAATAAAATTCTGGAGCGGCAATTGTTAAATGACCATAAGGCTTTTCAAAATTTTTCAAATCCTCCTCCATTTCTTCTAGGATGTTAAATAATTTATCTGTATGCTCCTTTAAAATCTTTCCGACTTGAGAAAGAAACATTTTCTTTCCCATCCTATTGATTAAAGTATGGCCTATTTCATCCTCTAACGCCTTAATTTGCTGGCTAATCGTTGGCTGACTGTAATTTAATAGTTGAGCTGCTTTGGTAAAATTAAGATAAGTCGAAACAACGTGGAATGTTTTTAAATTGCGTAAATCCATTACCTCACTCACACCCTTGTTAGAAAATCAATTTAAATTTTTTTATTAAATATCATACTATCAAAAATAATGAAACGTAAGAGAATGTTATTTCCAAGTATGTAGAGGGTGCTAAAGTACTAACCCATCGTGATAAAATAAACATGCTACCCCATAAATAGATAGCATGTTTAGTCAGCAACTTATTGAATTGCTTTAATACTCTGTAATCCACCATTTTCTAAAATGGCTTTACTGATCGCTTTACCTGTAGGTGTCGCAGCCAAACCACCTCGGGCAGTTTCCTTTAAATTAGGACTCATAGATTGTCCGATACGATACATCGCCCCAATTACTTCATCACAAGGAATACGGCTTGTGACACCTGCGAGGGCCATATCAGCTGCCACAAGTGAATTAGCGGCCCCCATTGCATTTCGTTTCACACATGGGACTTCCACTAACCCAGCTACAGGATCACAAACAAGGCCTAGCATATTTTTAAGTGTAATCGCAAATGCTTCAGAACATTGCTGCGGCGTACCACCAGCCATTTCAACGATAGCTGCCGCAGCCATACCAGCTGCTGAGCCAACCTCTGCCTGGCAGCCACCAGCAGCACCAGAAATGGAGGCATTATTGGCAACCACAAAGCCAAAGGCACCTGAAGTAAATAAATAGCGAATCATTTGCTCACGCGTTGGATTTAACTTATTTTTGACAGCAAATAATGTACCTGGTACAACCCCAGCTGAGCCTGCGGTTGGTGTTGCACATATTGTTCCCATCGCCGCATTAACCTCATTTGTTGCAACCGCCTTGCTGACAGCATCTAATAATAAATCTCCAGATAAAGATTTTCCTTGTGCTATATAAGTTTGAAGTAATACAGCATCTCCACCTGTTAAGCCTGTCACAGACTGCACGCCTTTTAAGCCTCGTTCAACAGCCTCCTCCATGACCGTTAAATTACGATCCATTTGCCCTATAATTTCTTCTCTCGAGCGTCCCGTTATTAACATTTCCTGCTCAATCATAATTTCAGAAATTAGTTTTCCCTCTTGCTCTGCTCGTTGAACAAGTTCACGAACATTATGAAACAATACGTCCATAGTAAGACACCCCCTAATTGTTAATTTTTGATACCTTTGTAATATGTGGTATTAATGAAATTTGTTGCAATACTTTTTCCTCTATATTTTGATCGACTTCAATTACCATCAGAGCCATTAATCCTCTCTCAATACGTGAAACCTCCATATGACCGATATTGACATCATGCATCGCTAGGCAATTAGCAACATTGGCAATACAGCCTGCCCGATCATCATGCACTACAAGAATGGCTGGCATTCCCCCAGTTAAACGTAGCTTGAAACCGTTTACTTCACTTACTTCAATTTTACCGCCGCCAATAGAAATACCAACGACAGACATTTCTCCCTCATCATCACCTATGACAAGACGTGCAGTATTTGGATGCTCAGTATTCGCAGTTTCTGGGATAAATTCATAATCTAGCCCAGCTTTTTCGGCTTCAGCAAAAGCTATTTTAATACGCTCATCAAATGTATCAAAATTTAAAAGGCCCCCGATTAATGCAACATCTGTTCCATGCCCTCTATACGTTTCAGCAAATGATCCATATAAGTGAATTTTAGCCCACTTAGGCTGTCTACCAAATAGATCCCTAGCAACACGCCCAATACGAGCTGCCCCTGCCGTATGAGAGGAGGAAGGCCCAATCATAACGGGTCCAATAATATCAAATACTGAAGTAAACTTCATTCAAACACCCCTCTATTCTATCCATATAATAATATTTACATTTACTTATATCATGCTTGATAGTAACTATAAAAGTAAAGCAATAATTTATCAACTTTCAGAAAATTTACACGACTATAATTTACACGATGAGAATATTGTTATTTATTGTCCATTCTCTACATACAGTAGCATCGAAAGGCTTATATCCCAGCATTTCCAATTTTATCGTCCTCTAGGTACGTACAGTGAGTTGTTTATTTATGGCTACTGTAAGTCAGTAACTATCTTCTATTCTCCTTATAGCATAAACAAAAGCAGTACACGAACTGTGCACTGCTTTATCTATTCATTTGCTAAGTAGCATCGAATTATTCTACTGAAATAATATATGGATATAATCCTTGTTTACCATTAAATAACTCAATTTCTACCTCTGGATAGTTCTCTTCAATAAACTTTACTAACTCAGAGGCACTTTCTTCTGTTGTATCCTCACCATAAATAACTGTCACAATTTCAGCATTTTCATCCACTAAATCAGTAATTACCTTTTCAGCTGCATCTTTTAATGCTGGTGTAGACAATACAATTTTTCCTTCTGCAAGAGCCATGAAATCATCCTTATGAATTTGGATGCCATCTATAGACGTATCACGCACTGCATAAGTTACTTGCCCCGTTTTTACGTTAGCAAACGCTTCTGTCATTGCTGCTTGGTTTATGCCAACTGTCGCTTCTGGATTGAACGATAAAATAGCTGCCATCCCTTGAGGAATAGTTTTAGTAGGTACTACTGCTGCTTCAATATCTAGAAGCTCAACCGCTTGTTCAGCTGCCATGACAATATTTTTGTTATTCGGTAAAATTAACACCTTATCAGCACCAATTTCTTGCACTGCTTTCACGATATCCTCAGTTGAAGGGTTCATTGTTTGACCACCTTCAATTACGTAAGATGCACCGATTGAACGAAGTAATTCAGCTACGCCCTCACCCATTGCAATTGTTACTATAGCATATGGATGTTTTTCAACCTTTTTGACTGTAGTCGTTGCTCTATGATCCTCACCAACAATTGCAGAATGTTGTTCACGCATATTGTCAACCTTAATTTTAATAAGACTACCATATTTTTGTCCCATTGCTAAAACAGCACCTGGCTGCTCAGAATGGATGTGCACTTTTGCAATTTCTTCATCTGAAATCACCAGCAAAGAATCACCAAGAGGGTTTAACTCATTTCTAAATTGTTCTTCACTAAAAGGCTCTTTGCCTTCCTCAAAGCGCACCATAATTTCCGTACAATAACCGAACTCAATGTCCGCTGTATTCATGAAATCCTGTGCTCTATGATGTTCTGCATTAATTAGATCATCTAACGTCGCTTCGTTTTTCTCTGGTAATGGTTCGCCTTTCAAGGAAGCTAAAAACCCTTCATATACAAATAAAAGACCTTGACCACCACTATCAACAACACCCACCTCTTTAAGAACTGGAAGTAACTCAGGTGTACGCTCTAAGGATGCTTTTGCTTCCGCTGTAAATGCCTCCATCACCGCAATGATATCGTTTTCAGTTTCAGCTACTTCAACGCCTTTTTTTGCCGCTTCACGAGCAACTGTTAAAATCGTACCTTCAACAGGTTTCATGACTGCTTTATAAGCCGTATCTACGCCAGCTTGGAAGGCACCTGCAAATCCTTTTGCGTCAATTGTCGCCTCTTTTTCGATAAACTTACCAAAGCCTCGAAATAGCTGAGATAGAATAACGCCAGAATTACCACGCGCTCCCATAAGTAAACCTTTTGACAAAGCCTGTGCTGTTTTGCCGATATGCTCTGAGGCAGAATGCTCTGTTTCCTTGGCGCCAGATGTCATCGATAAGTTCATATTTGTTCCTGTATCGCCATCTGGCACTGGAAATACATTTAATGAATCAACATAATTTGCATTTTGGAATAGGTGATGCGCACCCATTTGCACCATTTCCGCAAACTTTATTCCGTCTAAAGACTGCATTCGATTTAGTTCCTCCTCTTAATCATTCGCTACACGAACGCCCTGCACAAAAATATTGACAGATTTTACGCTCATACCTAACGTTTTATCCACTGTATATTTCACTTTAGACTGTACTTGGTAAGCCACTTCCGAGATTTTCGTACCATAACTAACAATAATGTACATATCAATATGTAAATCGTCGTTCTGCTGTCGAATAACAACACCTTTTGCAAAATTTTCTTTACGTAAAATATCAGTTAGACCATCACGAATTTGATGTTTAGATGCCATGCCAACAATACCGTAGCATTCTACAGCAGCGCCACCAGCAATTTGTGCAAGTACATCTGTTGAAATATCAATTTGGCCGAATTCATTGTTTAATTCAATTGACATAGAAATGCCCCCCTTGGCTCTTTTTGACTAAATTATATTGTAACACTTTCGTTATACAATAAGCAACCTAAGAGGGCATGAAAACGCTCTGTATCAACGTTTAATGGCATTATATAGGATGAAATACACCTTCATCGAATAATTCATTTTTGCCATAAAAGTTGTTACGACCGTTTTGCTTTGCTTTATATAATGCTTGATCAGCTAATTCACAGCATGTTTCTAATTGTTCAATAGTTGAAATTTTGGCATGGCACATTCCGATACTGACTGTTACGGTATCGGCTATTTTTGAATGTTCGTGACGAATGTTTAAACTACGGACTTCCTCTAAAATTTCCTCACAAACATGCTCAGCAAATTTGGATGCATGTTGGCTAATAATTACAAATTCTTCGCCTCCCCATCGTGCAGCAAACGCATTATACTTTCCAGCAATTTCGTCTAGTACAGCAGCAACCTTGATTAATGCCTCATCACCTTGTAAATGACCATAATAATCATTGAAATTTTTAAAGAAATCAATATCAATCATCATCACTGTTATGTTTTTGGCTTTATGAAGCTGCTGCCCTATTTGCGTAAGTTTGTTATTAAAAGCTCGTCGATTTGGAAGATTTGTCAACGAATCACGAAGTGCTTGCTCTGACAGTTCATTATTTTTTTCAGCTAATAATTTTGATAATTGCTTGGATTTCGTCATTTCTTCTCCCAACAAAATATGTTGCGTTATAAATTGTTTCTGAACCTTGTAGATATGATGCTGAATAACGAACCCTATCGGAAGAATAAGGGACATCGGCAGGAAAACTTTGATACTTTCACCTAATATTCCATTACCCAAATAAGCACTGATAAAAATTGCTAGTGCTGTTACTACAACAAGTGGATATATCTTACGAAAAGAAATGGCGAAAACCGTACAAATAATTAAAAACAGCACCTCATATAAAGCCGCATGCTTAAAATAATATACATCCATTACTGTGATAGCTGTAATTAACAATAAAACTATATAAATATACATAAGTAGGATCATTTCATATTTGCGCAAATTTAAGAATGTAACATGTAATTTCTTTTCTTTAATAAGTAATAAAACAGCCAAATCAATATAAAACAAAATAACATGAATCGCAATATAAGCTGGCACCATCACTCTTTCTGTTTTTGAAAAGAAAACCTCACCATAATGTATGATTGTAACGACGGCTGATACATACATCAATGACCATGCCACTGTCCGCATACGCTTCAAATTAAAATAGACCATTTCTTTACGTATAGCGAGAGCAAGTTTTTCTTGATTTTCCATACTGTCCGCTCCTATTGCATTTTAGTAAATAATATTTCCTATATTTATCGTCTAAATAATAAAAAATACAAGTAGTATCCTAAAAATTGTTGAAATACAATTGAAAATAGTTGCTATTCACATTCATTACTTTTTTGACTTCGTAAATTCTATTTTTAAGGATACTCATTCGTAAACGAAACGCAATATATCAGCTTTTAAATAATCCCGTCTTAAATCTCCTACAATTTTATCCTATTCTTTTATAGGAAAAGATTGCTCTTGCATTGCTGGACATCCCATATCCTTTCCCAAATAATTTTTATCTTCAATAGCTATCCCTAATTCGGTATTTTTATTAGAAGCATCTATATGTTCTAAATCAGCCCATGACTTGTTCAGTTATAATCACTTTTTGTTCGTTGCCATTTGTACGATTCATACTTTTTTTAATTCAACTTATCGTTACGTCACAGCTAAATGGAGGGTTAGGACAATCAAAGCCCTAAAATTAAACAGGTGAGGAAAAACTATTCTTTTTCCTCACCTGTTTATTAAGATTTTCACCCTTCAAGCAAAAAAAGCAAAGGTTTGGTTATTCATAAGACCTTAGCTCGCTGCTATATCCCTTAATATAACCATAGCCTGGTGCAAAAAATTCACCATAGGACGTTTCCACAACATTGTCGAACGTACCTGATGATTCTGTAAATGTGTAATGAATGGCACGAACAAACCCTTCATTTTTCATTCCGTTCTCTATTTTAGTCACTTTTGAGCCTTCTGTAACTGGCTTATCAAAAATATATTTGATACCATCCTTTTCATAATTAAAGGTTTGTTCTGTTTCATGATAGTCAATGAACTGATTGTTGTTCTGCACCTCAAAACGATTATTAGCCTTTTTCTTATATACACCATTCGTATATACTAGTTGCTGAAGCGTATCATTTGGCAAGAATGATGATGTAATAATCGGTGATTCGTTCGGTTTTATGGTAGCTAGGACTTTTTTCGGTACATAATATGTTTCCCCATCTATCTCAATCCAAGCTGTCATATTTTTTTCCGTCAATAACATTACTTCATCAAAACGCTTTAGCTCTCTTGACTTATTACCTTTACCAATAACACCATATCGAATATAGCGTTTCTCTTGAGCTTGCACAGGTTGGAGTAATGTTACAGGAATATATGTAAAAATAAAATCTTCTCCCCATGTTCCAAGCTCTTGCATTCTAAGATATCCATTTATTTCAAGCCCTAACGATTGAAAAACAGTTCCTTTTGAATATTTTCCTCCCGCATTTCCTCCAGCCATTGGACCTCTTAAGTGCCGTGTATCGGCTGTTAGCTTATAGAGTCCTTTATCTCTTTTTATTGTTTCGGCAATGCGAATATCAGTGGCATCAATATAGCCCCCTCTAATATTTCCCTCAGATGGGTACGTATAATCGTAGTATAGATTTTCACCAATAACAATATCATAACTAGGTGCCCCATATTCAAATCCTTTTAAATAATGTGTTCCATAGTTTAAGTTTGAGGCTTGACCATTGATGTTGATATAGCCAGGATTATCATAAAAAGAAGCGCGTATGTTTAGAGGTACTTTCTTAAAAACAACTAAATCTGTTGCTTGTACACGGTAACCCGAGCTCATCCAATAAAACGTTTTATTGTCATACTTTTCAATATCATACACACGGAAATAGTTGTTGCGCTTAACTGTCATCGAGCTATACGTACCATTTGCATTTTTCTTATATACTTTTACATCTTTTGTAAAGGTCATTTTTCCCGTTTGCCCCTTCGCAACTTGAGACCCGTCCCACTGTACTTCCGCTTTAGATGACAATGGATTTGTTAAAAAAGCTAAAACGATTAGCAAAGTGATAATATATTTCTTCATCTATTTCCCTCCGTTTATTTTTAATTAAATTCCCTTTTTTATTTTACCATATCAAACCTGTTACAAATTAACTAATTCTCCTATCTAAAAGCCAATGAAAGAAGAGCGACTTTTCCATATAGGCATAAGTCGCTCTCAATCAATTTCGTCTTGGCGTAGTTGTATCTTCCACTATGCTTTCGATACAGAAAACATTTGTAGCTGCAGCTTTGCTTTCGCTACGGAAAACATTTGCTGAATGATGATAAATCTACTACTATTAAAATAGACTCTTAATAAGAGTATCAAGCATCACAGGCATTTCCTTAAAGGCACTGTCCACATGTAATCTTTCTGTTTTTTGATGGGCGTCCTTGCCGAAGGGACCAACATTCAGAACAGGACATTGTAAGGCAGACATGGCTTCAAATGGAATACTATACGTATCGCCATATACAGGTGTGTTGCGCTCAAAAGCAGTCCATCCATTTGAATCATCTGAATAGTTCACGTAGCTCAAATCACAAATACCATTAAAATAATGAATTTGCTCTACTTCAATATCAAATGTTTTGGCTGTTTTCTTCATCAATTCAATCGATTGAATTACTAATGGATGATTCGATGAATTGATAGCAGGATAGTAAGGTGGAGCATACAGTAATACAGTTGCTGGCGTAAGTTCTTGACACCGAATCATTAGCTGATCCACAATTCGGATGGATTTCTCACGATCATCCCATACACTGTTTTCTAGAACCTGTCGCTTTATGGATGCCACTTCCTCGACGCCTAGTTTATGAATTGCGTGCTCCAAAAGTGCCTCATAGCGCAGGACTTTCACCTCCCCAACACCTTTGACTTTTTCCCGCTCGCAAATTTGTTGATAGGACTGATTACAACCTGACATAGCCTCTAAAGCTACTTGCTCAAATATATCCATTACTTCGTATGCAGTTCTCTTTAATAGGAACACATTGTAAAGAGCAGCCGCTCGATATGGCGTTTGTGTGGAATACTCCATTTTCAAATCCTTTAATTGTAAGGATACGGGTAATGGTGTACTCTCACCAAGATCTGTTTCACGGAATATTGGATTCCACTCCATATGCTGTGTCATATAAGAAGCAATAAAGTTCGCGGTCATCCCCTTTAATGGCTCTCCCACATGTGTCTCTTTACCATAGAATAAAGCGGCAGGCATAATTTTACCGATAGTTCCTGAATAGATATATTCATTTATATCAGCAGGTCCCTGTGAAAAAGAAGGCTCACTATTTAAAAATAGTTTATAAGATAAACCATATTGTTCACGAAGTCTGACTAGCTCCACAACTGCCGCTCTCATCCCCGCCGAATTCACTTCTTCATCAGGTACAGCCGTTAAAATTAAATTAATGGGCCATTGTTCTATGCTTGCTTTTTCAATTAATTGCATATGCAATGCAAGTCCCATTTTCATATCCATCGTTCCACGGCCAAATAGATAATTACCAGATTCTAAATCAATTCTTGCGGTCTCAGGTAAATCCTTTTTGTATTTTGGCTCCATTAACTTTTTCGTTAATTCTTCTGGATAAAAGGCAAAAGGTTCAAGCTCACCATACTCCTCCGTATGGACAGTATCAAAATGACTAATTAGTACCACTGTCTCTGTAGCAGTTGGATGCTTATACAAGGCTGTTACAGCATTACGCCCAAGTCCTGCATCATGCAGCTCAATGAATTGCGGATTATCTTGAAAATAAGAAAGCGTTTGCAATATATTTTTTAATTTATAGGCAAACTCATTCTCACCTTTCGTTAGTGTTCTACTTTCCCAGCTAACAATTTCACATAACAATGCTCTTAATTTTTCAGGTGAGTCCCAATAATAATTTTTCATAAAAAAGTCTCCTTTATTCGATTTCTTAAGATCGAATGCATTTCATTGTCTATCTAGTGATTCTTGTTCTGTTATTTCCAGCTCAGAAGAAACCGTATTTGTTTTACTCAATTTCACCTTGTAGAAAATCATGCATGCGATAAAGAATCCAATACCATAGAGTAAACCAATTCTTTGCGTTGGATCGAATGCTAAAAAGGCAAGGATTATCACGCAAAAGCTTATACAAAACACTGGGATTAATGGATAAAATGGCGTTTTAAATTTTAAATCTGCTACATTCCCTCCAGCCTTTACATAACGATAGCGGAACATCAATTGAGAAGCACATATTCCCATCCAGGAAATCGTAACGGATATTCCTGCAATAGACATGAGTAAAACAAATACTGCATCTGCTTCCATTACACTTGTTAAGAGCGAGAGCAATGAGAAAAGCATCGTAAAGATCAATGCATTCAAGGGCACTTTATTTTTAGTGAGACGTCCAAATAATTTTGGAGCCATTCCCTCTTTAGACATCGACCATAGCAATCGTGTTGATGCATATAAGCATGAATTTCCTACTGATAAAATAGCCGTTAAAATAACAAAATTCATAATACCGGCAGCATATGGAACACCAGCTAAATTCATTAACGTGACAAATGGACTTTCTAATAAGCCCAGCTCAGAAGAAGGGAATATTGCAGACAATACAATAATAGAAGCAATATAGAAAACAATGATTCTAAAAAGAATTGTCCGTATTGCTCGTGGAATATTTTTTTCAGGACTCTCCGTTTCCCCAGCAGCAATACCAACAAGCTCAGATCCCTGATAAGAAAAGATAACATTCATCATCGTGACAAAGATAATACTTATTCCTGCCGGGAATAACCCAGAAGGTGCTAAATTTGCAAAATGTGGTGTAGGGCGATCCGCTAATGGAATCAAACCAAAAATCGCAGCACCCCCAATAATAATAAATGCTATGACCGCAATGACTTTAATACTCGCAAACCAGAATTCTGCTTCTGCAAAACCCTTTGTTGTTAGTGCATTTAAGACAAATAGAAGAACCATAAACACTGCACACCAGATCCAAATTGGCACATTCGGAAACCAATGCTGCATCAAAATTCCAGCAGCAGTAAATTCGACCCCAGCTGTTGCTGCCGATCCAACAAAGTACATCCATCCTAATGAGAAACCAGCTGATGGACTGATAAAACGTGTTGCATAGGTTTGGAAAGATCCTGTTACAGGCATATAAACAGCAAGTTCTCCAAGACAATTCATAACCATATATAATATTAAACCACCAAACAAATACCCAATTAAAGCTCCCCCGGGACCTGCCTGATTGATTGTATAGCCAACATTTAAGAATAAACCTGTCCCAATAACGCCGCCAAGTGATAGCATCAATAAATGACGGCTTTTCATTGAACGGTTTAAAAGTTGTTCTCCGTTATTCACATTCCATCCCCACTTTCCACATATCCTCAAAATAGTAAATATTCTGATATTTCAAGTATTAAAGTACCCAATCAATTTATCCCTTATAAATTGATTGGGTAGTTGTACATTTGATTAAAAGCGTAACGATAAACAGCTTAGTCCACCGTCATGTTTTCTGAATTCAGACATCTCAAGCTCAATTGTTTGATAGCCCAAATCATTTAGCTTACGGTTAGTTTCTGGATAGCCGGCTGGTATAATCACATAATCATTCACTTGAATACAATTTGCTGAATACTCATGTTCTTTTGGAATGATAATTTTTTCATAAGAGGCAAAGGCTAGGTGATCGATAAATTCACCTGCAAGAACCATGCGATTTTGACCCACATAGGCAATCCCTGTTTTTAAATGGAAGAATTCTTTTAGTGGGATAATCGTTGCCTCATAGCCCTCTTTTTCAACTATTTCTTTAAATTGTCTTGCTCCCTCTTCATTTGTTCTCTCAGAAATACCAACATAAAATTTCTTTTCAGCCTGTAGCACGTCTCCACCATCTAGTGTTCCAGGACCTTCAATATAATATAATTTCTCGTAGAATTTCTTTACCGTTGGTTCGATATCTTCTATTTCACGATTGCGAGCCTCTGCACCCGGATTTGAAATAATCGCAAACTCAGATGTTAAAACAGCAGTGTCTTCTACAAATGTTGAATCTGGAAATGCCTCATTTGCAGGAAGCTGAGTTACTTCTACGCCACATTTTTTTAACGCTTCCACATACTTTTCATGTTGTTCAAATAATTTCTCCAATACTGGTTTTCCTAAATCACTTGTTGTTAAACCGTTTACAAAACTATTACCTGGATTCTTTACAATAACATTTTTAAACATGTATTTTGTCTCCTTTTATATCTTATATTCCTAGCAATACCTGCTATTCAGAGGGATGAAGAGCATTCCTTCACTTTATCCCCTTATCACTGGACAAGTTAGACAAGTTGGTCCACCTGTCCCTTTTACTGAGATTTCATTACCTTTATATTCATAAACTGTAGCCCCTGCATCAAGTAGCTGCTGTTTTGTTAATGGATTTCCTTGTGGAATTATACATACTCTTGGTGCTAGTGCTAGCACATTGCAGCCTAATTCGTCGTATTCATCTTTTGGTACCTCAATTAATTGAATACCTCGTTCGATTAGTAGCTGACGGAAGAATACTGGCATTAATCGCGAATGTACGACCGCCAGATTTTTATCAACCATGCTAATAAAGGACATTAAGTGTAAACATTCTGCCTCTCCTAAATCATGTGGAAGTTGTACAACAATAAATTCATCAACGATACCAGCTGTCATATCCTTTAGCTGACGAATTGCTTCATCATTTGTTCGATACCCTCTCCCTACAACAAGTGTTTGATCATCAAGCCAAACAATATCGCCGCCATCTGAAACTGCATCCCCTTTTAATTCGCCAATGATTGGAATACCTTTTTCTTGTAAAAAATCTTTATAAATGGCTGCTTCAGATTGTCTGAGTGTTTTACCTGATTTTAAAATAATAGCTCCTTTTGGCGTAAATTTGACTGGATCATGTGCATAAAGGGAGTCTAAGCCTACATTCTCTGATTCTGGTAAATAATCAATTTTGTCAACATACTTTTTAAGAATCGCAATAAATTCTGCATATTCTCTTTGTGCCTCATCAAAATTTGGTTCTGATAAGTAGTTAAATGTTTTCCATTCATTTCTAAGATGATCCTGGCTTCGGAAAGCATCTTGTGGATGTTTTACTATTACGTGTTTTAAAGGTGCATACATTGATGAACAATAATGCATTCCTTTCACCCCTTTTCCGTTTGGTGGAAAACGTTTCCGTTAAGAGGAAAGTTTATAAGAAAAATATATGTGTTTTATGCTATACTGTCAATATATTTAGAAAAATTTTTATATTCATACTACTCTTTGCGATAAAATTGAATACTTATAATGCTTTCTAATGTAAAGGCAATACTGTGATTATAGAGCTAGACGCAGACAAGGAATAAAAATAAAATAATAGGAAGGAGAGGTGGGAATGATATGCAATTATTAGAACGTGCAATGACGATTGCTAAAGTTTTAGCTTCTGAAACAAGTGAAAACAGCTTGTCCATATCAGAGCTTTCGGCAAAATGTGATTTGCCGCTTAGTACATTACATAGAATTTTAAAAGCGATGATTAAGCAAGGAATGATTGAGCAAGACGAGCAGACAAAACAATACCGACTCGGTACAATATGGATGGAGCTTGGTTTACAAGTGTATGATACGATGGATTACATTAGTAAAATAAGACCTGAATTAGAGCGTTTAGCGAGAAAAGTAGAGGAAAGCGTTTATTTAAGTAAACCTGCTGGATTAGATACGATTATTATTGAAAGAATAGACAGCGCTGCTAATCCAATTCGTATTTACGATCAGCTGGGAATTCGTATACCAATGCATATAGGTGCTGCAAATAAAGCTATCTTAGCTGCTATGCCTGTTGCTCAAGGAAAAGAAATCATGGAGCAACTCATGCCACATGAAGAAATCACTGAATTTGAGGCACAACTTGCCATCATAAGACAACAAGGATTTGCCATTAGTCATGGAGAAAGAACAGCAGGGACCTCTTCTATTGCCGTCTCCATCCTAAATGGTTTTGGTGAGGTAGTAGGTGCCGTAAGCATAGGCTTTGTAAGCTTCAATGTTTCTCCAGAACATATTGAAAACCTAACAGATTCTCTAGTGAAAACTGGTAAAGATGTCTCAGCTAGGCTTGGCTATCGAGGAAAATAAGAAGCCTTCTCTTTATTAAACAAAATTAGAGAATGGTTTTCTGTCTGTAAAGGTTTTTTTCTTGAAAGGTTATGTGAAAACTGTTGCACTGAACGTCATGGTATGTTAAATTATTATGGTATGTGAAATACCGAACTGAAATAATAATCTTTCAGCATTAACAGTAAGGAGGGAATACAACATGCCAAAACAATGTGTAATCACTGGACGTAAAGCTCGTACTGGTAACAACCGTTCCCACGCTATGAACGCTAACAAACGTACTTGGGGTGCTAACCTTCAAAAAGTTCGTATCCTAGTTGACGGTAAACCAAAACGTGTATGGGTTTCTGCTCGTGCATTAAAATCAGGTAAAATCGAGCGCGTTTAATCGCTGCTTCTAAAAAATCGATTTGGCTATAGCGCAAATCGATTTTTTTCTTTCTAATTGGGCATACTACCAACCGCCTTTGTACATTTAAATATAGTGCAACAAGCAGCTAAAGCCTCTATTCATTACACTGAACATAATGAATAGAGGCTTTAAATTTATTCGCTCAGAACTATAAAAAAGATTCTAATAATCGAACAGTCTAATAGAAAATTTCAAACGCTGGAACAGAAAAAAATCCGACCAGAGTTAGTCGGATTTTTTTACTTTCTTGTCTTTTTTAAAAAGATTAATACATGTACGTGTAATACTACTCACAACTTTTGGCAACTGAAAAGTATAGACTTTCAGGACTATCTCCTCCTCACGCTAATCTATGCTTCTTATCATTAAACATATGCCTTGTGAGAAAGATATAGACCCTGAATCACCTATTATTTCATTACTTGTAAATCGGGATGTACCTAAAGTAATTTCTTCATTGGTTGTTTCATATTTCACTTGCCTTAATGTAACATTTTTAATCGGTTCTTCATGTGCAAAAAAAGATAAATAACGGTACTGTTCATCTGCTTGAATAGTGTGAGTACCTGGCATTAAAAATTGTAATAGATTTGCATGATTCATAATCTTTAAGACAATATGCGGATGCTCCCTTTGCAAACGATAAATGGAGCGGATTGCTGCCTCATAATGATCCAAGCGTCCACCAGTAACACCTGTGAGTACAATCTCCGATGGTTGGTAGGTATAGGCCTTTAACAGTGCTAAATCAGTATCTGTTTCATTTTTTTCTTCCTGAAATCGCTGTCTATCATTGGTATGCTTCATTACAAGCTCATATTCCTCATGTGTTAAAGAATCAAAATCTCCAACAATCGCATGTGGTGTAATGCCTTGCTCGATTAAATATAGTGCTCCTCGATCAGCCCCAATAAATAGTACATCCTCTTTCTTTGTAAATGGAACGAATGAACATAGCTCCTCTTTAGGACCACCAGCACAAACAACAACTAGTGTCATCCTTTAATCGCTGCCTCACCAGCAGCAAGAATTTCCTGAAGTGCTGCTGTACGATCCTCTTTGCTATAAATTGCTGAGCCTGCTACAAAAATTGTCGCCCCTGCCTTTGCACAAGGCACAATTGTCTCTGCATTAATGCCTCCATCTATTTCTATAGCAATATCAAGATTGCGCTCTTTAATAATAGCCGCTAAAGCTTCAATTTTCGGCACCACAGAATGGATGAATTGCTGTCCGCCAAAGCCTGGATTCACTGTCATAAACAGCACCATATCAATATCCTCTAAAATATGTTGAATCGATTCTATCGGTGTATGCGGATTTAACACAACACCAGGTTTGACTCCTAATGAGCGAATTAATTGAATAGTACGGTGTAAATGGCGACAAGCTTCAACATGTACCGTAATATAGTCTGCTCCCGCTTTGGCGAATTGTTCAATATATTGATCAGGATTTTCAATCATTAAATGTACGTCTAGTGGTAAATCAGTTAAAGGACGAATGGCGTCTAATACGATAGAGCCGAAGGAAATATTCGGCACAAAATGACCATCCATTACATCAATATGAATAAGTTGGGCACCCGCTTTTTCTACTTCCTTTACTTCTTCTCCTAATTTAGCGAAATTAGCTGCTAAAATTGATGGTGCAATTTGTATCATCATTAATACCTCGGCTTTCGATCCATAATTTCTTGCATAAATTGTTCGTAGTGCTTATAGCGGTATTCACGAATTTCTCCCGCCTCTACAGCTACCTTCACTGCACATTTTGGCTCCTTTAAATGTAAACAACCTCTGAATTTACAATCCTCCGCCACTTGAACCATTTCAGGGAAACATGCGCCTAATTCTTCTTTTTCAATGTCATCAAAATCAAAAGAACTAAATCCAGGTGTATCTGCTAATAGACCGTCACATACCTCTATTAATTCTACATGGCGTGTCGTATGTTTTCCACGTCCTAAGCTTTGTGAGATAATGCCTGTTTTTAAATTTAAATCTGGAATTAAAGTATTTAACAGTGTTGATTTGCCAACACCAGACTGTCCTGCTAACACAGAGGTTTTTCCTTTTAAAATCGGCTGAAGCCGTTCAATTAATTCTTCCTCCCCTTTATAGGTTTGCAGTACAGTATAACCCATGCTTTCATAATCTTTTATATAGCTTTGCAATTCCTCACGTTCATGTTCCTCTAGCAGATCCATTTTTGTTAAACAAATTATCGGGTGAACATGAAATGATTCTAAGACAACTAAAAATCGATCCAATAAAATTGTATTAAAATTTGGTTCTTTTACAGAAAACACAAGAATGCCTTGATCAATATTAGCAATTGGAGGGCGTACTAATTCATTTTGGCGATCCATTATTTTTTGAATAGTACCATCTGATCCCTCTGTTTCAAGCGTGTATTCTACCATGTCGCCAACGAGTGGGGATTCCCCGCGATTGCGAAATACCCCACGTCCTCGACATTGTATGAGTTGAGCTCCATCATAGACATAATAATAACCACTTAATGCTTTGCGTATTTGGCCTTGCGCCATCCAATTCCCCCTTATTTAATATCATCATAGTTAATTTTACGTGAAGCAATGATTTCCGAATCACGAATTATTTTATAGGCCGCTTCCTGACCTTCCCCAATAACAAGCTGTATTTTGTATTCAATATCAGCCGTGATAGGAAATGTGTCATACGTATCTACCATTGAATGTGTTTTATCTTGAATTTCAATTCGAACGGTTTGTTCTAAGCCTTCCTCATTTGGTTTATACTCAATTTTGATTGTTTCGACAAAAGGTTTATCAGGCTTTTTAGCAGGTCCCTTGCTTAAAATAACACTTACTGTTGAACCTACCTCAACTTCTGCTTCAGCTTTTGTCAATTGTGAAATAATACTTCCCGCTGGTATTGTATTGTGATTTTCTTCACGAACTATATGCAATTTTAAGCCTTTATCTTTTACATACGCTTCTGCTTGAGCCTTAGTATAATTCACAATACTTCCCACTTTAACCAATTGTACTCCCTTACTAACTTTAAATAGTAAAGTTGTATCTTTGGCGATTACTTCAGTACCTTCTATTGGCTCCTGACCAGTAATGGTGCCAGCTGGCTCTTGTGAATAAACTTCATCAAAGTCTATATCCGCAAATGTGTCCTTTAGTAATGCTTCCACTTGGCTAAATGGTCGCCCTGTATAATCATCAAGTTTGGTCATTTCTTCTCCAAGACTGACGATTATATCCACTTCCGTTCCTTTGACACGCTCTGCCTTTTCTGCTGGGTCTGTTTCAATTACCTTATCCTTTTCAACTTCCTCATCATTACGTGACTTTATCTCACCTACAACAAAGCCCTCTGCTTCTAATCTTTTCTCTGCTTCCTCAACAGTTAAACCTGTCACACTAGGTACAGCAAACTTTTTCGGGCTAAAGAGCTCCGTAGCAAATAAAAAGTATAAGAACATCACAATTACTGCAATAAATAACCCAGCAACATATTTCGGCCATTTTTTCTTTTTCTTAATAGGCTCTACCTTGTCAATTGTCTTTTTAGGGTCTTGTTTCGGTTTTGATTGTGTAATCGGTTCAATGGCTCTAGTTTTCGTTAAATCCTCATTATTTCGTAGCGCTTGGTCTTTTATAATAGGTATAGCCTTAGTGGCATCATTATCAAATGGAATAGCAAATTTAGGCTCATTTATACGATTAGGTGATAAAACTGTTTCTAAATCTTCCTGCATTTCTTCTACTGTGGAGTAACGATGAGCAGCATCCTTTGCTGTAGCTTTTAGCACAACATTTTCCAAGCTCTGTGGTATTGTAGCATCAAATGCACGTACAGATGGTGTCTCTGCTTGTAAATGTTTCAGGGCAATCGAAACAGCCGATTCACCTGAAAATGGTAATTCACCAGTCAATAATTCATATAATACAATACCAAGTGCATATATATCTGATCTATTTGTTGCTGTACCACCTCGAGCCTGCTCTGGTGATAAATAGTGTACAGTACCGAGCACAGAATTTGTTTGTGTAAAGGATGTTGCACTAAGCGTCATTGCTATACCAAAATCAGTTACTTTCACATTTCCTTCAGCATCCATTAAAATATTCTGAGGCTTAATGTCACGATGAATAATGTGATTTTCATGGGCATTAGCAATAGCAGACGTCAACTGCTTCATAATGTGCACACTTCTAGCAGGAGAAATTGGTGCATATTCCTGTATGTACTGCTTTAATGTTTTTCCTTGAACATACTCCATTACAATATAATGTAGATCTCCATCATCGCCTACATCATATATACTAACAATATTTGGATGTGTAAGGCTTGTAGCAGAAAGTGCCTCACGTTGAAAACGTCGATGTAATTCATCTTCATTTGTGAAATCATAGCGTAATACTTTTATCGCTACATCACGGTTTAAGATCATGTCATGTGCCAAATAGACATTGGACATACCTCCGCCACCAATGAGTTCAATAATTTTATAGCGGTCACTAATTCGTTTTCCTACAAGCATTCTTACACCTCCTCATCTTGCCTTGTGAGCAGTACGAGGGAGATGTTGTCTTCCCCCCCGCTGGCATTTGCTAATTCCACAAGTTTTCTTCCCTTTTCTTCTATGGTATCTGGATACGTAATAATAGATGCCATTTCATACACTGTTAATTTATTGCTTAAACCATCGGAGCAAATGAGTAAATACGATTCTGATGCTAAATCCACTTCATAAAAGTCTGGTTTAATGCTTTCTTCTGTGCCTAAAGCTCGTAGGATGAAATTTTTCTTTGGATGTGTCAAGGCTTCCTCTTCACTAATCTCACCATTTTCAACCAAAACATTTACGTATGAATGATCTCTTGTTATTTGTTGTGCACCATCATCAAAGAAATAATACACCCGACTATCACCAATATGTGCAATAAAGCAATGATTATCTTCAATTAACACAGCAATAAACGTCGTGCCCATTCCTTTACAGTCTTCATGTGATAAAGAATAGTCATAAATATTTTTATTCAGTTGCGTGACTGTTTGTAATAACCACTCTTCTTTTGATGTTGTAGATGCAAAATGATGTGCTTCTGCCTGTAAAAAAACATGTTCCATTTGTTTCATTGCCATATCACTCGCAACATCGCCAGCATTATGACCACCCATGCCGTCCGCTACGAGTGCTAGTGCAAGTCCATCTGGACGTTTAAAAAATGCAGCACGGTCTTCATTAATTGCTCGTTTTAACCCAATATCACTTTCGACTGTGTATTTCAACACTGGTCACCTCGTCTCTTCAGATCTCTCTTGTGCACGTAATTGACCACACGCAGCAGCAATATCAGAGCCTTGCTCACGGCGGATTGTTACGTTAATACCATTTTTCTTTAATGTTTTTTCAAAAGCAAAAATTTGACTACGAGATGTACGCACATAATCACGTTCTGGTACGTAGTTTACTGGAATTAAGTTCACATGGCACTTAATTCCTTTTATTAACGCAGATAATTCTTCTGCAATTTCTACTGAATCATTTTCACCTGACATTAATCCATACTCAAAACTTACACGTCTTCCAGTTTTTTGTGTATAGTATCGAACAGCTTCCATCAATTCATCCAATTTATAAGCACGTGCGATTGGCATTAATTTTTGGCGTGCCTCTTGATTCGGTGCATGCAGAGATACAGCAAAGTTAATTTGAAGCTGTTCATCCGCAAATTGATAAATTTTTGGTACAATACCTGAAGTTGAAACAGTAATATGACGCGCTCCGATATTTAATCCTTTTTCATGGTTTATGACTTTTAAGAAGTTCATCATCGCATCATAATTATCGAAAGGCTCTCCAATTCCCATAATAACGATATGTGAGACACGTTCTCCCATTTCATCTAATGTCTGCTGAACTTTGACAACTTGCTCCACAATTTCTCCTGCTAATAAATGACGCTTTAAACCACCTAAAGTAGAGGCACAGAACGTACAGCCAATTCGGCATCCAACCTGTGTTGTCACACAAACAGAGTTACCGTAATCATGACGCATTAATACTGTTTCAATAGAATAGCCGTCCTGTAATTGAAATAAAAATTTAATCGTACCATCTTTGGATTCTTGCTGAACAATGGTTGACAATGTCGTTAAAGCGAAACTTGCTTCAAGCTTTTCTCGTAATCCCTTTGAAAGGTTAGACATTTCAGCAAATGTCTTTACACGCTTATTGTAAAGCCAATCAAAGATTTGTGCTGCACGAAATGGTTTTTCACCACTTTCCTTTAACCACTCTTCTAACTGCTTCGGTTGTAAAGAATAGACAGATTCCTTTAAATTAGGCTTATCTTTTTTTGTGCGTCGAACAGGCTTTTCTTCCGCTTCATCAACTAAATCGTTGATTCGTTCATTAAATTTCTCTTGATCCACCATTAGTTGGATCCTCCTTTTTTACGAAAGGCGGCAACGAAGAAACCGTCACTGCCAAAGTCTTGTGGAAAGACTTGAAGCATGCCATTTGCTTGCTTTTCCGCTAATTTTGTTGGTAAAGATTCTAGTTGTATCGCTTCCATTTCAGGATGAGCTGTTAAAAAGGCATTTACAGTACCCTCATTTTCTTTTTTATCGACTGTACAAGTACTGTACACAAGCTTCCCTTCCATTTTCAATACTTTTGTTGCAGCATCGAGCAATGCCAATTGTATTTTTTGAAGGTTTTCTAAATCTTCTTCACGCTTTGTATATTTTATATCTGGTTTACGACGCATGACACCTAGACCACTACAAGGTGCATCGACTAAAATAGCATCAAATGATTCTGGCTGTAGAAAATCTGGTGCTTTACGGCCATCAATCGGTGCAGTTTCTACTATATCAATTCCCAGACGATCTGTATTATGGTCGATTAAATCTAATTTATGTGGGTGAAGATCGGTTGCTAAAATCGAACCCTCATTGTTCATAATCTCTGCTAAATGTGTTGTTTTCCCACCAGGTGCGGCACACATATCTAAAACTCGCATACCAGGGGATGGATGTAAGACATTTGCTGGAATCATTGAGCTTTCATCCTGAATCGTAATCAGCCCTTCTTGGAATGCTTTTGTTCGAGCAGGCTGACCATTTGTTACATGTAAGCATTCTGGCATGATATCGCTTTTTTTAGCTGTTAAGCCTTCTGCCTCTAAGCTGGCAATCGCTTCCTCGATATTTACCTTTGTCGTATTAACACGGACAGTCTGCACAGGTGGTACATTATTTTCTCGTAACATCTCAGTTGCTACTTCTATACCATAGTTATCCACAAAGCGTTGCACTAACCACTCTGGATGACTAGTTTCAATGGAAAGACGCTCAATTGGATTTGTAATTTGATCTGTAGAGGCTACTCCTTGACGTAAAACAGAACGTAAAATTCCATTAACCATTGAGGCTATACCTTGGTGACCTCGTCGCTTGGCTATTTCTACAGCCTCATTTACTGCTGCATGTGGCGGAATACGTGTTAAATAATGTATCTGATAGAGAGATAATCGTAAAAGCCAGCGCACCCAATGATCTACATTGCCACGAATAAATGGCTCTAAATAATAATCAAGTGTCATTTTATATTGTAGGGTGCCATACGTAATTTCTGTTAGAAGAGCTCGATCTTTCGCTTCAATTTTATGTCGCTTTATCGTTTCACTTAAGAGTAAATTACTATAGGCTTGATTTTTATCTACTGCTATAAGAATAGAAAGTGCGGCATCACGCACATTTCCATCCCAAATTACTACGCTTTTTTTACTCATTTAAACTGGTCCCCAATCTGTAATTTAGAACCTGTACCACGTAAGTATTCTTCAGCTATCATACGTTTTTTACCAGCCGGTTGAACATCATATAGTGCAAGTGTTGTGCCATTTCCAGCCGCAACTTCAAAATAATCCTTTGAAATGGTAACGACTGTACCAGGAATAGTATTATGCTTTGTATTGCCGACCTTTGCCCACCAAATTTTAAAGTTTCCATCTTCAAATGTTGTATAGGCTACTGGCCATGGATGGAGACCTCGCACTTGATTGTATAAAGTTGCAGCATCCTTTGTCCAATCGATACGCTCTTGTTCACGTGAAATATTACTTGCAAAGGTTACTTGTTCCTCATCCTGTACCGTTCGACTATTTGTTCTATTTATAATAGAAGGAAGTGTATCTTTTAATAATTCCCTACCTACTACACTCAGCTTATCAAATAGACCACCTGTATGGTCGTCCTCTTCGATTGGGATAGCCTTCTGAGATATAATATCGCCTGCATCAAGCTTTTCAGCCATATACATGATTGTTACACCTGTAACTTTTTCACCATCAATAACCGCTTGATGAATCGGTGCACCGCCACGATATTTTGGTAAAAGTGATGCATGAACGTTAATACATCCAAGCGGTGGTGCATCTAGTAATGCTTTCGGTAATATTTGCCCAAATGCTGCTGTTATAACTAGGTCTGGCTGTAAATCAAGGATTTGCTGTAATTCCTCAGAGCCTCGTAGCTTTTCTGGCTGTATAACGGGTAAGCCTAATTCAATAGCAGCAGCCTTTACAGGTGGTGGCGTAAGTACACGCTTACGACCAACTGGACGATCAGGCTGTGTAACAACTGCTTTGATATCATAGCCTTCATGGTGCAGCATACGTAAAATGGGTGCGGAGAAATCAGGTGTACCCATAAAAATTATTGACGTCATATTACTCCTCCTCTTCTGCGTACATTGCCTCAAGTTCTTCCTCTGTGACAATGCGTTTGATTTTTGAATTGAATAATACGCCATCTAAATGATCAATTTCATGTAAAATAGCCCGTGCATCAAAGCCTCCAGCTTCGAGTTCATAAACGCGTCCTTCACGATCACATGCTTCGATTTTCACATAGTCAGGGCGCTCAACCTCACCGTATAACCCCGGAAAGCTTAAGCAGCCTTCAATATCTATTTCCGCTCCGTCTGTCTCAATAACAGTTGGATTAATCATTTCTAAAATATCTCGTTCCTCACCAAGCTCAACAATGGCAACTCGTAAGCCAACATTTATTTGAGGAGCTGCAATACCAACCCCATCATATTCAACCATTGTGTCATATAAATCATCTAGCAATGTAATTATGTCTTCATTTATTTCTGTAACTTCTGTGCATGGCGTAGATAATACCTTTGCTGGATGTTCTACAACTTTTTTTATAGCCATTTTCTGTTTCCTCATTTCTACTATTTCAGGCTTCTATGCCTTGTCTACTCTGTATGTCAATATTAGCTAAACAACCGTTCAATAATTCTTTCATCATTTCTAATCAATTATGCCTCGGCATAATTGCGTCCGGAATCGGCTTTGTGCTTGCACAAAGAAACCCTTTACGATTCCGTGACATCCGCCAGAGGCTTTATCTTCATTCAGTAGGTGTTTGGACACCCACTGAAAAGGAAACAAAACCGCATTCATCTCACCACCTGTAGAGGTGGGAGTCTTCTGCTGAATGAAGATAAATAGTTAGATTGTAGAAGGATCTAAATCTACTGTCATTAATATCCCCTGTTTTATCCATTCGGCTCGATACATTGCCAAAAGGCGCTGTAAGACAGCAATCAGATTTGGTTCAATTTTATATTTTATCAAACATTGATAGCGATATCTATTTTGAAGACGACTAATACTTGCTGTTGTTGGACCAATAATAGCAACTTGATTAGATAAATTTCCTCGCAGCCATTCTGCTACACGTCCAGCATACTCCGCTGCCATCATAACATCTTCATGAGAGATTTGAACAAGTGCAACAAAAAAATAAGGTGGATAGCTTGAACGACGACGTAAAAACATTTCTCGTTCATAAAATGGCTCGTAGTCCTGTATTTGTGCCAACTCAATGGCATAATGCTCTGGAGTATACGTTTGTATAATAACCTCTCCATGCTTATTATGTCTTCCAGCCCTGCCGCTTACCTGTGTTAATAACTGAAATGTACGCTCTGCCGCACGGTAATCTGGGAGATGTAATGATGTATCAGCACTTAGAACACCCACTAGCGTAATATTAGGAAAATCAAGCCCTTTTGCAATCATTTGCGTGCCAAGCAAAATATCTGCCTGTTCTTCTCCAAATGCCTGTAAAATTTGTTCATGCGCGCCTTTTTGCTTTGTTGTGTCCACATCCATTCGAAGCACTCTTGCCTCAGGAAATAGCTTATAAATTTCTTCCTCCACTTTTTGTGTACCTGTGCCAAAGTAGCGAATATGCTCACTTTGACATTGCGGACAAATTTGTGGAACACGCTCCTCATATCCGCAATAATGACATTTTAATTTCTCAGACGTGCGATGATATGTTAGTGAAATGTCACAGTTCGGACATTGCACAACCGTACCACAATCACGACAAAGCACAAATGAGGAATAACCACGGCGATTTAAAAACAACACCATCTGCTCTTGCTTCTCAAGTCTCGTACGTATTGCCTCAACAAGTTGCTCAGAAAACATAGAACGATTTCCTTTTTGAAGCTCCTCTCGCATATCAGCAATAAAAACAGTTGGTAACGCTTGATGCAAGGCACGCTGCTTTAATGTAAGCAAGGTATATACATCCTTTTTGGCTCTAGCAAATGATTCCAATGCAGGCGTTGCACTCCCTAAAATAACAGGGCATTTGTGAAACTCACTTCGCCAAATGGCTACGTCTCTTGCATGATATCGTGGAGAATCTTCTTGCTTATACGTCGATTCATGCTCTTCATCTAAAATGATTAGACCAATATTTGTAAATGGCGCAAAAATAGCTGAACGAGCTCCTACAACAACGCTCACCTTTCCCTGCTGAATTTTACGCCATTCATCATACTTCTCTCCAACAGATAGCCCGCTATGCATGACAGCAACCAGCTCACCAAAGCGACTACGAAAACGTTCCGTCATTTGAGGTGTTAATGAAATTTCAGGCACCAGCATAATCGCTTCCTTACCATCATCTAAAACCTTTTGGATAGCTTGTAAGTAAATTTCCGTTTTACCACTTCCAGTTACACCATGCAGTAAAAAAGTTTTCCCAGCTCGTTCCTCCATTGATGCAGTAATTGCCTTTAATGCAACGTCCTGTTCCTCTGTCAATTGTAAGGATGAAGTGCGTGAAACCTCCTTCGTAAAAGGATCACGATACACTTCTTCTTGGATAAATTGAGCAGCTCCTTTGTCAATAACTGCCTGTAATACTGAGGAGGTCACAGCTGTTTCCTCATAGATTTGCTGCGGCGTCAGGATTTCCCCCATATGCCTCCTCATCCACTCAATCAAAAAGCGCTGTTTGGCTGCTCTTGCTGCACCTTCTATGGCTTTCTCTAGGTCTTCTAGATTGTCAGAAATTTTGACCATACGGATTTCTTTTACATGTCCCTGCTGTTTCACAATATTTTCAAGTCTAACAATATCATCAGTGATAAGCTGTTTTAATAAAGGCAGTAGACCAGCACGCTCAAATTCCTTGAAATTAGCCTTTTGTCTCTTACCAAAAATATCCTGCACTTCTTTCGGTATAGCAACAGCCTGTCCTTCCTGCATGATGATGATTTTTTCATACTTCGCTCGCAGTGCAGACGGGAGCATGACCTGTAAGGCATCAATTTCATAGCAAATTGTTTCGTTTTTTAACCACTTTGCCATTAATAGCATTTCTTCTGTTAGCACAGGCTCTATATCTAATATTTGTGTAATTGCCTTAATTTTATTTAGGGGTACTTCTGTTTCGTTTTTTAATCCCACTACAAAACCTAGTACATTTCTTGGTCCAAATGGTACTTTTACACGACAACCCATTTCAATAACATTTGACCACTCTGCAGGCACTTGATAATCAAATGGACGATCCACATGATATGTTGAGACATCCACTATAACCTCTGCAATTATATAACTCATTGCTCCTCACCTTTAATAATAAATGCCCATAAAGCTTTCGCAAATAGCTCAGCATTCGATGTATCAAAAGGTTGTCCATTTATTTCTGCTTTGTCACTAAAATCAATCCATTTATCAGATGTAATGGTTAACATCGGTTCACCTATAACCCTTTGTCCAAAGGTTACTGCTGCTGTTCCTTGAATCGATAATGTTGGAGCATCTTCAATTGCAGGCATATTAGCTGCATGGATGAAAATAGCCTGAGGATATTGTTTTTTATAGTCCTCAAGTTTTGCCAAAAGTTTATGCACGTTCGCATCGTTTTCATCAAAAAGGATGGTTGTTGCTCCAAGTACCTTTGCCTCTCGTGCTAACGCCTTACCAATTCTTCCGTTTGCATACGTACTGATCACATGTTGTTCGTCCACTGGCATATAGATTGCCCCTACTGTAATAACTACAGTTTTTCCAGCGAGCTTCTTTGCTGTTTCTGAAAAATACTCTTGGACAATCGCTGTAATTTTTTCTGGCTCCTCTAAACGTCCCTTACCGATATAACCACATGCTAAAAATCCTTCTGAAGGCTCAATAAATTGATAACCATCTGATGCAAGCTGCGCCAAATTCCGTATAACAGCTGGATGGTCGTACATATGCACATTCATAGCAGGTGCTATCCAAACAGGTGCAGTAGTGGCTAGCAAGGTTGTCGTTACCATATCATCAGCAATGCCATTTGCCAATTTTCCTATAATATTGGCTGTAGCAGGTGCAACTAACACTAAATCTGCCCAATCCGCTAAATCAATATGGGCAATAACGCTAGAATCCTTTTCATCAAATGTATCGAAAAAGACATCATTTTTGGACATCACTTGAAAACTCAATGGATTTACAAATTGTCTTGCGGATTCTGTCATAATGACTTTTACATTCGCTCCTGCCTGCGAAAGCTTGCTAACAAGAGCAACTGCCTTATAAACCGCTATACCACCTGAAACACAAAGTAAAATATTTTTATTCATGCATAATATCGTCCTTTCAAATGATAAGCTCCCAAAGGATCATTCCTCGGGAGCTTTCGGCATTCTGTATAATCAAAAATCCACTGCAAGACTTTAACATTAATTGGGCAATAGCTATTTTACATCAATGTTAGATTTCGTCTTCGTACACAGTTGACTCATCCTGTGATACCTTTGTAAGTACACCTGCCGCTACTTCTTCAAGTGCTTTTCCTACATATTTATGAGAAACATACTTGTGTAAGCGTTCAGTATCTTGTTCTTCCTGCATTTGACGAGCACGTTTTGATGCTAGACTAACTAAAGAATACTTTGAATCGATTTCTTTTTTTAATGCATCTACTGATGGGTATAACATGGGTTTATTCTCCTCTCAACATTGACAAATATCTTTTTTCTACCCGTTCTCTACGACAATGCTCGGCTTTTATAATCGCATTTATACGATCACAAGCATTCGTCACTTCATCATTTTCAACTACATAATCATATAGGCTCATCATTTCAAGCTCTTCACTTGCAGTTGCAATACGCTTAGCAATAACCTCTGCTGTTTCCGTTCCTCTCCCAACTAAACGATCCTTTAATTCCGTTAAGCTAGGTGGTGCTAAGAAAATAAATAATGCATCTGGTGCCTTTTTCCGAATTTGCGCTGCACCCTGCACTTCAATCTCTAAAAACACATCACGTCCTGCATCAAGTGTTTCATTCACATAGGTTAATGGCGTACCATAGTAATTCCCTACAAATTCAGCGTGCTCCAACAAGCCACCCTGTTCAATTAGCACTTCAAATTCTTCACGTGTCTTGAAAAAATAGTCTACACCATCTACTTCACCTTCGCGAGGATTTCGTGTTGTCATTGAGATGGAATACTCATAATTCGTATTCGGCTGAGAAAATAATTCTTTTCGCACTGTCCCTTTACCTACACCAGATGGGCCAGATAGAACAATTAATAATCCACGTTCTTTTATCATTTATTCTCTATATCTCCCTTAATTTATAACAGATGCAATTGGCTATTCAATATTTTGAACCTGCTCACGCATCTTTTCTAAAATTGTCTTCGCTTGAACTACTGCTACGGCGGCCTCTGTAGATTGATTTTTGGAGCCAATCGTATTAATTTCACGATGAATCTCCTGCATTAAAAAGTCTAATTTACGCCCGATTGAAATCGTTTCTAATAACGTTTCATCCAGTTGAATAAAGTGACTATCTAAGCGGTCCAATTCTTCGGTAATGTCCACCCGTTCTGCAAATATCGCTACTTCTGCAAGTAAGCGATCCTCGAACAACTCGCCATCTGCTATTTCAGCAATCCGTTCCAATAATCGTGTACGATATTTTTCTACAGCTAGTGAGGAGAATGAACGAATCTCGTTCACCTGTTCCGTTAACTGCTCCTTATATTGTACGACAACATCCTGCAGCTCTTGCCCCTCACGCTCACGCATTTGAAGCAATTGCTCAATTGCTTGCGTAACCGCCATTTCCACAGCACTTAGTAAATCCTCAGGTGTAAGCTGTGGTTTTTCCTGGACAAGTGCTTGTTCAAGTGAGAGCAACTCCTGCATCGTCCATTTTTCTTCTAGCGGTACTTTTTTTGCTAATTCCTCTTTTGCCTTACGATACGCTTCAATTAATGACCAATTAATTTCAATAGATTGCTCAACATTTTCTAAATCCTTCACATAAACCATCACATCAATTTTGCCGCGTGACAAAGCTTGTGAAATTAATTTCTTTGCAAAAATTTCTGCTTCAAGCCATTCTTTCGGAAATTTTGCATGAATTTCTAAAAAACGATGGTTGACCGAGCGCATTTCTACAGTTAATTGAAAGTCCCTTGTTGTTGTGACACCTCTGCCAAAACCAGTCATACTACGCACCAAGGTTCGTCACACCTTTCTTTGCATACTGGGATTATTATAACATAAGCTCTGCCATTTATGACGTCTCACCTTAAAAAAATCAATAGAGCAAAAGCTAATTCTACCACATCTGAAGCTATATTTTAATATTCACCCAAAAAATGCTATGATAAACATTAGAATAGTGCATTTGTGCTACCTAAATGAAACATAAGACACCGATGCATTATGAAACTACAACAAATACGAAAGTACCAAGCAGATTTATATCGTTGGAAAGAGGAAATCATATGGCATTTGATGGCTTATTTACTTACTCAATGACAGCAGACCTACAACAATTGGTAACAGGTCGGATTACTAAGATACATCAACCGAATGCACAGGAGGTTGTACTTCACATTCGTGCGAATGGAAGTAATCATAAATTACTTTTTTCAATTCATCCTTCTTATGCGCGTGTTCATCTTACAGAGCAATCCATTGAAAATCCTGCAGAACCACCAATGTTTTGTATGCTATTACGAAAGCACTTAGATGGTGGTTTTATTTCTTCTATTAAACAGCATAATTTTGATCGCATTATAATAGTAGAAATTGAAAGTAAAAATGAAATTGGCGACCCTATCATAAGGGAGCTCCACGCTGAAATTATGGGGCGTCATAGTAATCTATTATTAATCGATAAGGAGCAGGGAAAAATAGTCGATAGCTTAAAGCATTTGCCACCTTCTGTGAATAGTTTCCGCACAGTGCTACCCGGTCAGCCTTATATTGCTCCTCCAGCTCAAAATAAATGGCACCCACTTACCGTAACGGCTGAACAGTTAACAAGCTTTTTCTCTGAAACAAAATCTACTAAAGATATTGTTTCTCAATTTATGGGCTTCTCTCCGTTACATGCTGAGGAATTACTGTTCCGATTAAAGGATACAAAAGATATGGTTGATTGCTTTCAAAATTTTATTGCTTCCTTCCAACATGGTGGAACACAGCCAATGTATGTAATAGCAAATAATAAAACTTACTTCTCCCCAATCGCTTTAACACATTTACAAGGAATTGTTACCAACTATTCAAATGTGCATGAGCTACTTGATCGTGTATTTTTTGCACGTGCTGAGAGAGATCGTGTTAAACAACAGGCTGGTGATTTAGAGAGATGGCTGCAAAATGAAATTGATAAGCTGACATTAAAAATTAAAAAGCTTAATAAAGACTATGAGCATGCCTCAAGGCTTGACCAGTTTCAATTATATGGTGAACTGCTAATGGCAAATATGTATGCATTCGAAAAGGGTGTAAAGGAAGTCACTGTCACGAACTACTATAGTGAAACTGGAGAGGAAATCACTATACCAGTCAGTGAACGTAAGACTCCAATTGAAAATGCACAAAGCTACTATACAAAATACACAAAGGCTAAAAATGCACTTATTATGGTTCAGGAACAGTTAGAAAAAACGAAGGACGAGATTTCGTATTTTGAAATGCTCGCACAGCAGGTTCAACAAGCAGCGCCAAGTGATATTGAAGAAATCCGTGAAGAGTTAGCAGAACAAGGCTATTTAAAATTACGTCATGCTCGAAAAAAGAAAAAACATGCTAAGCCTGAACCAGAACGGTATGTATCTTCAACAGGTGTAGCGATATCTGTAGGGAAAAATAATAAACAAAACGATATGCTGACATTTAAAATAGCTAAACGCACAGATATTTGGCTCCATACAAAAGATATTCCAGGTTCACATGTAGTGATTCATATGAGTGAACCAGACGAAACTACTCTACGTGAAGCGGCAACACTGGCTGCCTATTTTTCAAAAGCAAGGGACTCCTCTTCTGTTCCAGTAGATTACACAGAAATCCGTCAGGTAAAAAAACCAAATGGAGCTAAACCCGGATTTGTTATTTATTTTGAACAAAAAACTTTATTCATTGATCCAGATGAAACTGTTATTTTACAGTTAAAAAAACAATCATAAACTTGATGTTCAAAAAAATGCTTTTAGGAATCAAGATGATCTTTTTAATGAAATACGTCAAAGGAAACTTATTAGAGAATCTATTTACTATGACGAAACTAAAGTTTTATGTGCAGAACTCATCCATAGTATTGCAAATTTTCTACACAAAATTACCTTGACCAGTTTGTTTTTCTATACAAAGTAAAGAGGGAGTAGGATATGTGAAGTATCGTATTCCTTCTTTATTTTAATCACCACGCAATCCTTACTATAGCTGTATTAAATTTTTCTTTCTCCTACTCTTTTTTCACAGCAAATGTTCCTTATTATAATAGCGTTTAAAAAACTTATGAATAATCTGTACTGTTTATATAACGTGTTATTGACTTCCACCTTTCTAAAAGGCTAAATTTAAGTATAAAAAAAATTATATTTGTATTTTGGAAAGGGCGTATCTCTATGACTGTAGGCAGAAAGTTAAGCTTTGGTTTTTTCACAATCATCCTCACCCTAATTATTTCTTTGTTAATCATGTTTTTTCAGTTTACCAACATCGAAAGAAAGGTTGAAAATGCACTTGAAAATCGTGTCGCCCTAGTAGAATTAGCGGATAATATTCAATTTGAACTAGCAATGCAAGGTCTTTTTATTCGCGCAATATTTATTGAAGATAAAGCAACTAACCAGGAAAATTTCTCTAAATATGCTGGAATGCTAGATGAGCATGTAAATGAAATTATGCAAAAATCAGATTCATCGGAAATGGATACTTATGCGAAGGATTTAAATACATATAATGATGCTTTTAATAAAGCGGCGGATGAAGCTCTGGCACTTCATAATGCTGGAAAACTTGAAGAGGCTTTACAAAAAGTAAATAGGGAGGTTGAACAAGCGAACAAAGGGCTACTAGAAGTATCTGAAAAAATTGTAAGCTACCAAAAGAACCAGCTTGATCTTGTAACGAAAGAATCGAAACAAGCCGTAGCCAATTCACAAATAATCTCGATTATTGCTATTCTTCTAGGATTAATCATAGGGATACTACTAATGTTGTATGTGCAGCGTACTATTTCCAAGCCTTTAAAATTAACAGTTATCGCAGCCAATAACATAGCAAATGGTGAATTATATCATGAAGATATTAGCCATCAGTCTAAAGATGAGATAGGTCAGCTTTTTACCGCATTTAACACAATGAAAAACAGCTTACGGAACTTGTTAACTCATATACAAGGTAACACAGAACATTTAACGGCTTCCGCTGAAGAGCTTTCTGCCTCTACTGAAGAAATTTCTGCTTCAGCTAATGAAGTCACTAGAAGTATAACTGAAACAGCAAACGTAGCTTCTGCTGCTACCATTGCTGCAAATGAGAGTGCACATGCTATGGATGAAACAGCAGTAGGGGTTCAGCGAATAGCAGAAGCAACCCAACAACTACATCAAAACGCTGTCACAACAACGGAATTAGCCAATAACGGTAGTACTACTGCAAATGAAGCTCAACAACAAATGAATGTCATCTATGACTCTACTCAAATGATTAATAATCTTGTTCAGAAATTAAGCAAACAATCTGAAGAAATTAGCAACATCACTACGGTCATTACAGCTATCACGGAACAAACGAATTTATTAGCACTAAATGCTGCAATAGAAGCAGCACGGGCTGGTGAGCATGGGAAAGGCTTTGCTGTAGTGGCTGATGAGGTTCGTAAATTAGCCGAAGAATCAAAGCAATCTGCCAATAAAATTGTCAATTTAACGCAAGAAATACAAGGAGATACGCAAAATGTAGAGAAAGCTGTTGAGAGTGGTCTACAATCTGTAGCAGATGGTGTAAAAATGATAGGTCATGCCGGAACAGCTTTTGAAGCCATTGTAGAAGCTATTAATACTATGACTGATCAAATTGAAGATATATCTGCTACCTCTGAAGAAATATCTGCTAGTGCAGAACAGGTCGCTGCATCTGTCGCTGAGATTGCAAATGGCGCCTCTGCTAGCGCAGCCCATACACAAATTGTTGCTGAATCTAGCAAAGAACAAGCTGCTACGATGCAACAAATAAACCAGGTTGCTACTGATTTAAGCGAAAAATCCTTTGATCTACAAACACAAATTAGCCAATTTAAACTGTAAACATGGTAGCAGTGCATTTTAAAACAAAAAATGCACTGCTTTATTTATCAATAAACCTTTTCCTACCCGTTTCTCATTTACAAAATTCGCCAATAGCACATTAATGATAACTGAGTTTGCTGTTGATCATATAGCTCATAGACTTTAATCCAGATTGTTATAATAACTATATGCAGGCACTTTCCTTCTAAGCGAGACAAATGAACTTCTCCACAAAACAACCGTTTAAAAACACCTTGAATATAACTATTTCTACCATTTAATAGATACCAAATCCTATATGTAGATAAATGATGATTTATGTCATTTTTACATACATTGTTGCATATTCAAACACCTCATAAATTATTTCAAGAAAATTTATCTTATTTAAAACACTTCCCATCCAATACAATTATTTCTTAAAAAAGGCACATTTTTTCATACATTTACTTTACTTCTTCTTTTTTCAGCATCAAAACAAAGAATCTTAGATAAATACAAAACAAGATTCTTATATATCAATAATAGATAAAAGTATTCATGTTTCGACATAGGAAATTACAAAAAATTACCTGAATAAGAAACTAAATCACTTAGTTTTACAAAGATTTTCTACAAATCCATACAATTCTCTTAATAGCTCACATCTATGACTTTTGAATCATTTTTCAAATACCATTGATATTATCAAAAGAATAGGAATTTTCGGTATAGTATGTCATTTTTTTGTTTTTGTTTTATTTTTGATATATATAATACAAAAACATCAAATTATTATCAATTAACCACTTTCACTTGTTAATGTGATAAATCGAAAAAATTTATTATTCTATTAGATGTCAGATAATACTATATAAATTTGAATCTTTTTTATTTTGTGCACAATGATTTTTTTGGTATATTAAATAGGAGCTTCAAAGAAGGCTTAAAATTGTATAAGGGGGATTTACATGAATAAAAACAAAAAGTTTTTATTACTAACAGTTCTTGCAGTATTTTCTTTAGTACTTGCTGCATGTGGCTTCGGTGGAGATTCGTCTGAAAAATCAAAAGACGAGGGCAAAGATTCTGGTTCTACAGGAACAGCTTCTAAAAATCTTAACTTAGTAGTAGCTTCTGAACCACCATCTTTACATCCACAACTTGCGACAGATTCAACATCTAGCGCAGTATTAATTAACATTTTTGAAGGTCTAACTCGTTTAGACAAAGAAGGTACACCAACTCCTGCAATGGCAGAGAAATGGGAAGTAAGCCCAGATGGACTTACTTATACTTTCAATTTACGTGATGCTAAATGGACAAACGGAGATCCAGTAACTGCTGGTGACTTCGAATATGCTTGGAAATGGGCTTTAAATCCTGATAACCTATCTGAATATGCTTCTGTATTCTACCCAATTAAAGGGGCTCAAGCTTATAACGATGGTAAAGGTTCTGCAGACGATGTAGGAATCAAAGTTCAAGATGATAAAACATTAGTTGTAACATTAGAAAACCCAACTGCTTACTTCTTAGAATTAACAGCTTTCAAAACTTACTTACCTATTAACCCAAAAGTAGTTGAAGGTAACGATGAATGGTATACAGATGCTGGTGAAAACTATGTAACAAACGGACCTTTCACTTTAGATACTTGGAAACACAGTGCTTCAATCACTCTTAAGAAAAATGCTGATTACTGGGATGCTGCAAATGTAGACCTAGAAACAGTTAATATCGGTATGGTTGAAAACGAAGCAACTGCAGTAACAAAGTTTAAAAATAAAGAAATTGACTATTTAGGTTCTCCATATCAAACAGTTGCACTTGATGCAATTGATGGTTTCAAAGCTGATGGCTCATTACAAATTAATGACTACGCAGCAATTTATTGGTACAAATTTAACACTAAAGACAAAATTACTGGAAACGCTAACATCCGTAAAGCATTAACATTAGCTATCGATCGTCAAGGCTTAATCGACAATGTTACTAAAGGTGAACAAAAACCTGCTTTAGGTATGGTTCCAACTGCAATCTCTGGTTTCGAAGAAGACCGCGGTTATTATAAAGATAATGATATTGAAGGTGCAAAAGCTGCACTTGCAGCTGGTATGAAAGAACTTGGCATTACTGATCCAAAAGAAATCAGCATCAATCTTTCATTTAACACAAGTGAGGCACATGCTGCTATCGCTCAATATATCCAAGAGGGCTGGAGCAAAAAGCTTGGTATTACAACAAACCTTGATAACTCTGAATGGCAAGTGTATCTAGAAAAGCTTAACCAATTAGACTACCAAATCGGTCGTATGGGCTGGATCGCTGACTACAACGATGCTTATACATTCTTAGAGATGTATGATACTGCCGCAAATGGTAACAATGATACAGGTTGGGAAAACCCACAATATGCAGAGCTATTGAAAAAATCAATTGCTGAATTAGACACTGCTAAGCGTGCTGAATACTTAAAACAGGCTGAAGCAATTGCTATGACTGAATTCCCAATTGCACCAATCTACTACTACACTAACTTATATGTAAAAGACGATAAAGTACAAAATATGTCTCCAGATAGAATTGGTAACATCCAACTTAAAGATGTTAAAATTGTTGAAACTGAAAAAAAATAATTGATTCTATCTCTTAATTAAGCTCTATAAAAAGAGCTGCCTCGTAGTCACTTCGGCACGAGTCAGCTCTTTTTAAAATACGAAGGCATATATTTGTCTGAAAATTGACAAATAGAAGGAGGAGTTTTATGTGATTAAATATATTTTGAAAAGGCTGATGTATATACTTCTCGCGCTTTTCGTCATCGTAACGGCTACGTTTTTCTTAATGCGTCTCGCTCCAGGAAGTCCATTTGCAAGTGAACGTAATTTCCCACCTCAAATCGAGGAGAAGTTAAACGAAACGTATGGATTAAATAACCCTTGGTATATTCAATATAAAGATTATTTAATCGATACGGCCTCTTTCAATTTCGGTGAATCCATGAAATATAAAGCGCGTTCAACAAATGATATCATTTCTGAAAGTTTCCCAGTATCTTTAACACTTGGGATTGAAGCTATGCTATTAGCAATTGGTTTCGGTATATTAATAGGCGTAATTGCCGCGCTTTATCATAATAAGTTCCCGGATTATTTGGCAACGTCCTTTGCGGTGCTAGGTATATCGGTACCATCATTTATCTTAGCAGGTTTAATGCAGTATTTCTTAGCTTATAAATTGAACTTATTCCCAGTTAGTGGATGGGAGGGCTTTAAATATAGTATACTCCCTGCCCTTGCAATCGCTTTCACACATATGGGCTTTATTGCAAAACTGACTCGTTCTAGCATGCTTGAGCAAAATAGCAGTGATTATGTAAAAATGGCTCGTGCAAAAGGAATTAGAAAGTGGACAATCGTTTACCGTCATACTTTACGTAACGCTTTACTTCCAGTTGTTACTTATCTTGGTCCATTATCAGCTGGTGTTTTAACAGGTAGTTTCATTGTAGAGCAAATTTTCGCTATTCCTGGACTTGGGAAACACTTTGTACAAAGTATTACAAACCGTGACTATACAGTAATTATGGGTACGACTGTGTTCTATTCCATCATCCTTTTATTTGCGGTGCTAATCGTTGATATTTTATATAGTGTGATTGATCCGCGTATTAAACTGAAAGGAGCGAAAAAATAATGACACAGCAACAAATTGAAAAAGATAAATTTAAAATTGTTGGTGGGAATCATGAAGCAACTGAAAAATTAGCTGATAAATCTGTCTCCTTCTGGAAAGAAGTATTTATCCGCTTTTCACATAATAAAATGGCAATATTTGGCCTAGTAGTTCTGATTCTTATTATTTTAATGGCAATATTTGCACCAATGTTCTCTCCGTATAAATATAGTGATCAGCTAGGTTCTTTTAATGCTCCACCATCTTCTCAGTTTTGGTTTGGTACAGATGATTTAGGTCGTGATATTTTTGTTCGTATTTGGGCTGGTGCTCGTATCTCTCTATTCATCGGGATTACAGCTGCAATTATTGACTTAATCATTGGCGTATTATGGGGAAGTATTTCTGGTCTAGCAGGCGGTCGTGTGGATAATATTATGATGCGTATTGCCGATGTTCTTACAGCTGTTCCTTACCTTTTAGTAGTAATCGTACTTTTAGTAGTATTACAGCCAGGTTTGGTACCAATGATTATCGCTCTATCTATTACAGGTTGGATTAATATGGCTCGTATCGTACGAGGAGAGGTATTATCCATTAAAAATCAAGAATATGTACTTGCTGCACGTACATTAGGCGCTAATACTGGTCATTTAATTTTAAAACATTTAATTCCAAATGCTTTAGGGGCAATTTTAGTTACAATGACATTAACTATTCCTTCAGCTATTTTTACTGAATCATTCCTTAGCTATCTTGGGCTAGGTGTTCCTGCACCACATGCTTCTTGGGGTACAATGGCCTCTGAAGGAAATAAAGCCATTGCGAATGCTCCTTGGCGCTTGATTTTCCCAGCAATATTTATCTCACTAACAATCTTTGCGTTTAACGCAGTTGGTGACGGCTTACGCGATGCACTAGATCCAAAACTACGTAAATAAGGAGGTGGCCGAAATGAGTAAAACAATTCTTGAAGTAAAAGATTTACGAATAAACTTTAAAACTTATGCAGGGCTTGTTCATGCTGTACGTGGTGTTAACTTTGATTTAAAGGAAGGTGAAACACTCGCTATAGTAGGTGAATCAGGTTCAGGTAAAAGTGTTACGAGTAATGCGTTAATGAAACTAATTCCACAGCCACCTGGTATTTATGAGTCAGGACAGATTTTATTCAATGGCCGTGATTTAGTTCCGTTAAGTGATAAAGCAATGTCAAAAGTACGCGGAAATGAAATTGCAATGATTTTCCAAGATCCTATGACAAGTTTAAATCCAACTATGAAGGTCGGACGTCAAATAACTGAAGTAATTTTACAACACAAAAAAGTATCTAAAGCAGATGCAAAAAAACGTGCAATTGAGCTTTTAACACAGGTAGGTATCCCCTTCCCTGAGAAACGCTATAACCAATATCCACATGAGTTTTCAGGTGGTATGCGTCAGCGTGTTGTTATTGCTATCGCTCTTGCAGCTGATCCAAAGCTGTTAATTGCCGATGAGCCTACAACAGCCCTAGACGTTACAATTCAAGCTCAAATTTTAGAGCTTATGAAAGAAATACAAAAAAATTCGAAAACATCTATCATTTTCATTACGCATGATTTAGGTGTTGTTGCCAACATCGCTGACCGTGTTGCTGTTATGTACGCTGGTCAAATCGTGGAATATGGTACTGTAAATGATATTTTCTATAATCCTAAGCATCCTTATACATGGGGTCTTCTTGGATCAATGCCAGACTTAGATAACGACACAGATGAGCTATTACGTACGATTCCTGGTTCACCGCCAGATCTTACGAACCCTCCAAAGGGCGATGCTTTTGCTGCACGTAATGAATTCGCAATGGCTATTGATTATGAACAAGAGCCACCTATGTTCCAAGTAAGTGAAACACATTTCGCCAAAACTTGGCTGCTGCATCCAGACGCACCAAAAATACCACTTCCAGAAGCTGTTGCTAAACGTATTGAAGGGTATTTAGCAAAGGAGGCACAACAACATGACTAAAGCGAGTACTAAAAAAATTCTTGAAATCAAAAATTTAAAGCAGTATTTTGGATCACCAAGTAACCCGATTAAAGCTGTTGATGGAATTAGCTTCGATGTATATGAGGGTGAAACGCTTGGTCTTGTAGGTGAATCAGGCTGTGGTAAGTCAACAACTGGCCGTTCCATTATTCGCCTATATGATATTACAGATGGTGAAATTATTTTTGATGGCGAAAATGTTCATGGTAAAAAATCTAAAAATGAACTAAAAAATTTCAATCGTCAAATGCAAATGATTTTCCAAGATCCATATGCTTCTTTAAATCCACGTATGACGGCTGGAGAAATCATTGGTGAAGCCTTTGATATTCATGGTCTTTACAAAAATAAAAATGAACGCCGTGAAAAGATTACTCAATTACTAGAGGCTGTTGGCTTAAATAAAGAGCACGCCAACCGTTATGCGCATGAATTCTCTGGTGGTCAGCGTCAACGTATTGGGATTGCTCGTGCCCTAAGCTTAGATCCAAAATTCATCATTGCCGATGAACCTATCTCAGCACTGGACGTATCCATTCAAGCGCAAGTGGTTAACCTGCTAAAGCAGCTTCAAAAAGAGCGCGGCTTAACATATCTATTTATTGCCCATGACTTATCCATGGTTAAATACATCAGCGACCGTATCGCTGTAATGTACCGTGGGAAAATCATGGAAATCGGTAAGGCAGACGATATTTATAATAATCCTGTACATCCGTATACAAAATCTTTATTATCAGCCATCCCACTTCCTGACCCAATGTCGGAAAAGCGCCGTCAACGTATTCCATACAAGCATACAGAGGTGGATGATAGTGCAACATACCATGAAGTCGGCAATCAACACTATGTTTATGGTACAGCTGATTTAGTGAAAACTTGGGTTGCTAATCGATAATTACTTATACATCCATCCAATAGAAAACTCTATTGGATGGATTTTTTATATTGATATATTAGACACCTTTAACATTGATTAAAGCCCGCTACTACCTTCTTGATTTTGGATTTAAAGCATCTTTTAAGCCTTCGCCGATAAAGTTTATCGACAAGATGACTAGTGTGATAGCTGTAGCTGGTGGTACCCACATCCAAAGCTTGTTTTTTAATACATCTGAATTTCTAGCCTCAAATAGCATATTTCCCCAGCTAGGTGTGTCAGCAGGTACTCCCATTCCTAAAAAACTTAAACTGGATTCTGCCACAATTGTCACTGCCATCAATAATGTTGCCTGTACAATAATCGTGGAGGCAACATTGGGTAGTAAATGCTTTACAATGATTTTTGTGGACTTACAGCCAATTGATTGAGCTGCTAAGATATATTCATTTTCTTTCTCAGCAAGAATTCTACTACGTACGATTCTTGCAACACTTCCCCAAGTTAAAATCGAGATAACAATGATTAATGTCCATAATCCAGATATTTTCCCAGTAAGAAGAGTATTTAATACAATACAAAATACTAAAAACGGAAACATTAATACAAAATCGGTAAATCGCATTAACAGCTGCTCAATCTTTCCTCCAAAATATCCTGAAATCGCTCCTACCGTAGTACCGATTACCACGATAAAAATCATACAGCCCAATCCAACTGTTAAAGAGGATCTTCCCGCGTAAAGCATTCTTGTAAAAACATCACGTCCATTCGTATCTGTTCCTAGCCAATGCTCGCTCGATGGAGGTAGACTTATATTTGTAAGATCTACACGCACAATATCTTTTGTCGTAATATAGGGAGCTAAAAAAGATAGAATAATAACTAGCAACAAAAAGAGCAGACTAGTCATAGCTAATTTATTTTTAACGAACTTTCGTCTTGCAATCACCCATGGTGAGGGGCTTTTCTTCGGTGTTTTCGGAGATAATATTTCTTGATTAGTAACAAATGTCATGCTTCCCCCTCCTTAATCTAGTCTAATACGCGGATCTACCACACCATATAATAAATCCGCTACTAAATTCCCAAACAGTGTTAAAAACGAAAGTAACATAGTGATCGACATCATGACTGCATAATCTCTTCTTCCAACAGATTCTAAGAATAGTGCACCTATACCTGGATAAGTAAAGATCGTTTCTGTTATGACTGCTCCACTAATTAAGGTTGCAATATCAAAACCAAGATACGTGATAATTGGAATGATTGAGTTTCGTAAAATATGTTTATTATATATTTTTGATTCCTTTGTCCCCTTTGCTCTTGCAGTCCTTACAAAATCTTTTCTACTATTTTCAATAATGTCATTGCGCAAAAATTGTGTATAGGATGCCGTTCCCATCAATCCTAATATTAGTGCAGGTAATAAAACATGATGTAGTTTGCTGATATAATAATTAAAGGTCCCTTCCATTACGCCTACTCCTACAGAGCCATTGAAAGGGAACCAACCTAGCTTAAAGGAAAAAAAGTAAATAGCAACAATTCCTGCAACAAATGATGGAATCGCTAAAGCTAAGTAATTATAGGTCGCAATCAAATTATCCCCAAGTGTATAAGGTTTTCGTCCAGCATACATCCCCATAATAAAAGCAAAAATATATGTGAAAAATAATGATACTACTGCCAAAAATATGGTATTAGGTATTCGCTGGGCAATAATCTCTGCAGCTGGCTTTTTATAAACTGTTGATTTTCCAAAATCCCCTTGTACAAAATTAGCGACCCATCTACCGTATTGTGTGATAATTGGATCATTATAGCCTAACTTATCTCTCATTTCCTCGATGTATTGTGGATTCGTATTAGATGGATCAATTTCTCCACCAAACGGATCACCTGGCATCATTTTTGCTAAAAAGAACACCACCAACGAAATAAGGAGTAACAATGGGATCATGCCTAGTAGTCTTCGAAGTGTATATTGAAGCATGTAAGCGTCTCCTTATCTATAAATTTGCTAAATAGATCCTCCTATAGAGGAAGGACCTATTTAGCAGGATTTGGCCTCTAATCTATTCCTTTATATTCCATTTATAAACATCTGTTTGGAAACCAACAGCATTGATATGAACACCTTGTAATCGATTATTAATACCATATAAATCTAAATTTTCCCATAATGGAAGTGCAGGTACCTCTTCATTGAAATACTTTTGCCATTCAACATATGTTTTCATACGTTTTACTTTATCGAATGCCTCTTCACTTAAGCCCTTATCTAATAATTTTTGATTCTGTTCGTCTACCCAGCGACCATAATTCCATTCTGCATTATTCCCCCATAAACCAGATGGATCTGGGTCAGAGCCAGTACTCCAAGAACCGAAGAATGCTTCTAAAGCAGTGTCATCATTATCTTTCATATCGTTATATAAATTAAATTCAATTAAAGTACCTGTAGCCAATTCTGTTTTTACACCAATATCATTCCAAGATTGAATAATGGCCTGAGATCGACCCTCAAATGCTGCAGGACCGGCATAATGACCAAATGAAATTTTGAATGGTTTTCCATTTGGATCTTCTACAAATCCATCACCATCTATATCTACATATCCAGCAGTTTTTAGCAGTTCTTTAGCCTTTTCTGCATTGTATTCATATTTATTCAGTTCAGATTCCTCTGCAGCAATCCAAAATGCACGTGGAATCACAGTGTTCGCAACTTCAGCTTTTCCTTCTAAGAAAGCATCGATCATTGCTGGACGATTAATCGCATACAATAGTGCCTGACGCAATTCTTTTGATTTAAACTTATCAAAATCTGCTACATTTGTAAGTGTAGCTTTATCACGGTGACCAAAACGAAGACCTATATAAGAATAAGATACACCTGTAGTTTCTTCAATGCGCACATTGTTTAATGCTGATAATTCTTTAACAGATTGTGGTCTTATATTCATAATGTCAATTTCACCGTTTTGGAACGCACCTGTTGCTAAAGATGGATCTATAACTTTAACAATCACGCCATCTAGCTGTGGTTTGCCCTTCCAGTAATCATCAAAACGCTCTAATTCAGAATACTCGCCATCTACTACTTTTTTCACCTTAAATGGCCCTAAGCCTACGGGATTTTCACGAACCTGCTTTGACTCCTCTAAATCTTTAATAGCAATACCTTCATAATGTTTCTTTGGCATTGGATAATTCCAAAGATTTTCTAAGTTATTAATCTTTACTTTTTCGAAGGTAATTTTTACTGTGTATGGATCAACGACTTCAATGCCTTCAATTTTATCTGCTTTCCCCTCCTTTTTAGCTACTGCCCCTTTAATATTTTCAGCATAATTGAAACGAGGACCTTCATACTCTGGATTTGCTAATGTTTCTAATGCATACACCCAGTCATCAACGGTTAACTCCTCACCATTATGCCACTTTACACCTTTCTTAAAGCTAAATGTATACGTTAATTTATCCTCACTAATTTCCCAGGTTGCTAGGTGTGGAATATATTCTAACTCATCATTCACATCATAAATACCATCCATTGTAAAGTTTTGAATATAGCCGTCTACAACACTTCCTGCATACGCAGGATCAAATACTCCCTCAGGAGCCTGGTCCGTACCAAATGTTACAATTCCTCCTTCATTTGCTTCATTAGTTGTTGCAGAATTGTCCTTCTCTTTGTCCCCTTCTTTTTCCTGTGTCGATGTGTCACTATTACATGCTGCTAAAAATAGAACCATAACGAGCATTAGCATGAATGACCATAATGCTGATTTTTTCATTTTTTTCCCCCCGTGAATTTTATTTTGTCATTATTTAATTCTCATAATGATTTTCTAATATAAATGGCATGCAACTCTATGTCCTAACTTCACCTCCTTTAAGGCTGGTTTTGATAATGAACACTCTCTCATTGCCTTTGGGCACCGTGGATGGAATGGGCATCCTTTTGGAGGATTAGCTGGACTTGGAATATCCCCTTCTAACACAATGCGATTGCTTTTCTTTCTTGGATCAGGTACTGGAATAGCAGAAATTAACGCCTGTGTGTAAGGATGTAACGGTTCATCATAGATATGTTCTTTGTCTGCTATTTCCACGATATTTCCTAAATACATTACACCAATACGGTCACTCATATGCTTGACAACACTTAAATCATGAGCAATAAATAAAAACGTTAAATCAAACTCATTTTGTAGCTCTTTTAATAGATTAAGAACTTGCGATTGCACAGACACATCTAATGCCGAAACAGGCTCATCTGCTATAATAAGTTTTGGCCGGAGTGCGAGTGCTCTTGCAATACCTATTCGTTGACGCTGACCGCCTGAAAATTCATGAGCATACTTATAATAAGCATCTTCTGGTAATCCTACTTTACTTAAAAGCTCTATAACTTCATTTTTTAACGATTTAAGTGATCTATTATGGTAATTCATTATAGGCTCAGCTATAATACTGCCCACCATTTGCATGGGGTTTAATGAGGCATATGGATCCTGAAATACCATTTGTATATCTTTCCGTATTTCTCTTAATGATTTCCCTTGCAATTTTGTTATATTTTTACCATTAAAAATAATTTTTCCATCCGTTGCGTCCAATAACCTTAAAATGGTACGACCGGTTGTCGATTTTCCGCAACCTGATTCACCAACTAACCCCAATGTCTCTCCATTTTTAATAGAAAACGAAATAGTATCAACGGCTTTAACATAACCTACAGTATGTCTAAATAAGCCACCTTTGATGGGATAATATGTTTTTAAATCAATAATTTCTAATAAATTCTCTTGTTTTGCTGTTGTTTGATTCATACTGTCAGCTCACACCCTTTCTAGTATTACATTTTTCATCAATTTCGCCTTGATGTAATTGCGTCTGGGATTTTGAATTGTGCCCAGGCCTGCACGAGGGCCGATACGACGTCGGTCATTTCGGTAATGCCACAGGACGTGGCGTTTTTACCGAGGCAGGTCAGTTAGCCGTTTTCGCAGGATGCGAAGGTTTTAGGCTAACATCCTTTATTCATTCCTTTGAAAATCCGTGACTTCCGCCAGAGGCTTTAGGCCAACAGATGTTTTTTGTGCGAAATCGTAGTGCTAACGCAGCAGCGGCAACACGTTGTTGGTCACTCAGGCGTTTTCACAGGATGTGAGATCTTAGCCTGAGTTCCTCTATTTCAGTAGGTGTTTGGAAACCTATTGAAAAGGAACCAAAACCGCGTTCATCTTACCACCTGTAAAAGTGGTAGTCTTCTACTGATGAAGATAAAGTAAACAAGATACCTCATGCTGATCACCTATAAAGGCAAGCTGTGGTGTAACGTTACTACATTCAGACATTGCCGATGGGCATCTATCTACAAATCGGCAGCCAACTTGAGGCATATTTTTTAAGGAAGGGACAATCCCTTTAATAGTGGATAATTCATTTACTTCAACATCTATTCTTGGAATTGAAGCCATTAATAACTTTGTATAAGGATGTTTAGGCTTGTAAAACAGGTTATCAACATTTGTTCGTTCAACAATTTTCCCCGCATACATAATTATTACCTCATCGCACATTTCTGCAACTACACCTAGATCGTGAGTAATTAGCACAATAGACATTTTATTTTTCTCTTGTATATTTTTCAGTAATTCAAGAATTTGGGCTTGAACGGTTACATCTAAAGCAGTTGTAGGTTCGTCAGCGATTAAAAGTCTAGGCTGACATGCAATGGCAATGGCAATCATCACTCTTTGTCTCATTCCACCTGACAATTGATGAGGATATTCATCAACGATTTTTTCAGCTCTTGGAATACCTACTTGCTTTAACAGGTCAATTGCTTTGCTTCTAACCTCAGCTTTTGACATTTTGCTATGGTTCAACATAATTTCTTCGATTTGTGAGCCTATTGTAAAAACCGGATTTAATGATGTCATCGGTTCTTGAAAAATCATACTAATATCTTTTCCTCGAATTTTATTCATCTCATCGTTTGTATGATGCTCAATATTTTTTCCATGAAATCTGATTTCACCACCAGTGATTTTTCCAATTCCCTGTGGAAGAAGCTGCATAATTGAAAGGGACATTACACTTTTACCACATCCTGATTCTCCTACTATTCCAATAATTTGACCTGATTTAACTGAAAATGAAACATCATCTACTGCATGATATATTTCGCCATCTATATCAAAACCAGTTTTAAGATTTTTCACTTCTAACATTAAACTCATCTATTATCACACCTTTTATTTTATTTTTTTACTTAAAATAATAATTAATTTATGTAGTACAGTTTATAAATATCTTGCATATAATCTCTAAATAAATATTCATCCAACAGATTAAAAATCTATTTCAATATCATTTTTCGACAAAAAAACACTAATTTCGAAGTCCAAATACTCTGTTATATATTACTAGATTCATTACCAAACAAAATAATAGCAATCAAAAATCCAACTGATGTAATATTCTGATAATTGAGCGTAATGCTATTTTATCTAGAAATAACACCGTAAATCAAGTGATTTTTTTAAATTCTTATTACCTTATATACAAAATAAACCATACAACTATTCCAATTTCCGTTAAAATATTTTTATTTCTATCAAATGAATATTTGTTCATTTGTTACTTCGTCTGCATAAAGTATCATTTTTTTATTATTTAAATATAATAAAAAATAATATAATATTTTATTACTTTCTCTTACATAATCTACATTTAATTGGTATTTCCTATTATTTTAGTTATTTTGACGAATTGCTATATTTTCAGTTTTTCTGTTTTCAATTTTTGTAAATAATTTTTTCTATTAACACATTAATAAATAGAAGTGAATTATATTACAGCAGAAAAATAATTTGCTTTAAGCAAGTAAACCGCGCACTGTTACATACTTCTTCTTATTTTTATTTGGCTAATTATAAATATCATTTCTGCTGATTTAGTAAAAAAAACGACTATCGATAAAAATATCGATAGTCGTTTTTAAGCATTTCTTTGATATATTGATTTAAGATTAAAGCGCTCCAGCCTTTAATTTTTCATGCCACTCCTTAAGGAATGGGATATCCGCTTCTTGAATAGCACCTGATTCATTAGCTGCTTCTATTAAATAATCAAAGTTTGTTAATGATACATATTGAATGTTAGCTTGATCGAATGCTTGTTCAGCACGTGGAAGATTATAAGTGTAGACACAAACAACGCCTAGCACCTCACACCCTGCTGCCCGCAAAGCTTCTACCGCTGTAATAGATGAACCACCTGTAGAAACGATATCTTCTACTACCACTACTTTTTGACCCGCTGCGTATTTTCCTTCGATTTGATTGCCACGTCCGTGCTCTTTTGCCTTAGAACGTACATAAACCATTGGTAAATCTAGAATATCACTTACCCAAGCAGCATGGGGAATACCTGCTGTTGCTGTACCTGCAACGATTTCTGTTGCACCAAAGTTTTCCTTGATCAGTGATGCTAAGCCGTTTGCTAATTGTTTACGAATAACAGGATCTGAGATTGTCAGACGTGTATCGCAGTAAATTGGCGATTGAATGCCTGATGCCCATGTAAATAGCTCTGTAGGATTGAGTTCCACTGCTCCTACTTTTAACATTGCGTGTGCGATTTCATTTTGTAATGTCATATTTATGCCTCCCATAATTCACTTACAATTTTATATGCTGCTACTGGATCTTCTGCACCTGTTACGGCACGTCCAACGACAATTAGTGAAGAGCCATCACGTTTTGCTCCGTCCGGTGTGGCAATACGCTTTTGATCGTGTGCATCGCCTCCTGCTAAACGAATACCTGGCGTCACACGTAGAAAATCATCTCCGCATACCTCTGCTATCGCTTTAGCCTCGTGAACGGAGCAAACAACACCTTGTAAACCAGCCTGTTTTGTGAGACTTGCATAGTGCAAGACAGACTCCTTTAAAGATAGGGCAATTCTTTGCTCCGCTTGCATTTGATCCTCAGTTGTTGATGTTAATTGTGTAACAGCAATTAATGAAGGACGATTCTTTCCTGCAGGTGTTCCTGCTTCCAACCCTTCCAGTGCTGCCTCCATCATTGGACGTCCGCCTGCCGCATGGACATTGACTAAATCTACCCCTAATTTTGCTAGGCCCTTCATGGCAGAGCCAACTGTATTCGGGATATCATGTAATTTTAAATCAAGGAAAATATCATGGCCTAAATCCTTTACTTTACGGACAATATCTGGCCCTTCTTGCATATATAATTCCATACCAATTTTCACGAAAAGAGACTCATTGAACTGTTTTAGAAAATCAAATACTTCTTTTTCTCCAGGAAAATCTAGTGCTAGAATAGGTTTGGTATTCATCAACGATGGCTCCTTCCGATAATCTCTGAAATATGCTCAACACCTAGTTTGTCAAGCTTTGCTGGTAATTCATCAATAATAGTTGGGCATACGAAATGATCGACAAAGTTTGCTGTCCCCACTGCAACTGCAGATGCACCAGCCGACATAAAGTCAATAACGTCTTGTGCCTCTGTTACACCACCCATTCCAATAATCGGGATATTGACAGCCTTATATACCTCATAGACCATCCGAATAGCCACTGGTTTTACAGCAGGACCAGATAAACCACCTGTACCATTGGCAATTACAGGCTTACCAGTACGTTCATCCAGACGCATTCCAATTAACGTATTAATCATTGTAATACCGTCAGCACCACCCGCTTCAACAGCTTGGGCAATGTCTACTATACTTGTTACATTAGGGGATAGTTTTACATAAACAGGCACCTCAGACACTGCTTTAACCGCTTCTACCAGCTCACGTGCTGTTGCGGGATCAGTACCAAATTGAATCCCCCCACATTTTACGTTTGGACAGGAAATGTTAAGTTCTAATGCTCTTACATTGGTCGCAGTGGAAATACGTCGAGCAACCTCTACATAATCTGCTGTCTCTGTACCAGCTACATTTGCAATGATTGGCACATTATAGCCCTCTAGAAACTTTAATTCTTCATTCATGACTTTGTCAATGCCAGGGTTTTGTAGGCCTATTGCATTTAACATCCCTGCTGCTGTTTCTGCCACACGAGGAGTAGGATTGCCTGGTCGTGTTTCTACAGTTGTTGCTTTAATCATTATAGCGCCAAGCTTTGATAAATCGTATAGTTGAGCATATTCTCGACCAAATCCAAAGCAGCCTGATGCTGGCATTATTGGATTTTTTAAATCTAAGCCTGGTAATTGTATTGTTAATCGACTCATAATGCCACCGTACCTTTCGGGAAAACTGGACCATCAGAGCATACTTTAACATAGTCTTTTGCTACTTGGTCTGTTGTTTTACATACACAAGCAAAGCAAGCACCAATACCGCAGCCCATACGTTCTTCAAATGATAGATAGCCCTCTTTTTCAGGGTAAAAGCCTTCAAGTGCTTTTAACATTGGTAGCGGACCACAGGAATAAAAGACATCAAACTCAGGTGCTCGTGACTCTAATACATTCGTGACAAAGCCCTTTGTGCCCTTAGAGCCATCGACCGTTACATAATGTGTTTCACCAAGTGCGCTGAATTCTTTCTCATAAAAGCACACATCCTCTGTTTGGAAGCCTAACACATGAATTGTTTTCACACCACGTGCGTTTAATTGCTTAGAAAGCTCATGTAATGGTGGTACACCGATTCCTCCACCGACTAAAAGAGCTGTCCCTCCCTCTCTTACTGCGTCAACAGGGAATCCATTACCTATTGGCCCCAATACATTTACAAGCTGACCTTCACGATTCGTCGCTAAAACCTTAGTCCCACGACCTTCTGCTCGATAAATCATCGTAAATTCGTTGTTATCTTTATCTATGTTTGCAATACTGATTGGTCGACGTAAAAGCGGCTCCAATGAATCTGACACCTTTACATGGACAAACTGGCCAGGAGTCATATCCTGAACCAGTTCACCATGAAGTGTCAATTCGAAAATGTTTGTCGCTATTTGCTTTTGAGAGACGACCGTCATTTTCTCTTGACGTATCATATTAGTGTACTACCTCCGCTTTTGGCATTTGTTCTGCTGTAAATGTCATTGATTCAATAACACGTAGCATTGCTTCTGCTGTATCTAATGATGTTAAACATGGGACACCGTTTTCGACAGATTCACGACGGATTCGGAAACCATCACGAGCTGGTTGCTTGCCTTTTGTAAGTGTATTCACTACAAGTTGTGCTTCACCATTTTGAATTAAATCGATTAATGTTTGACCTTTTGCACCGATTTTTCCAACGATATCTGTGCGAACACCTGCTGCTTCAAATGCTTTAGCAGTACCTTCTGTAGCCACAATACGATAGCCTACTGTTGAGAAACGTTTTGCAAGGGCAATCGCTTCCTCTTTATCTTTATCAGATACAGTAAATAATACTGTACCTTCTGTGCGAATTTCCATTCCTGCTGCAACTAAGCCTTTGTAAAGGGCTTTTTCTAATGTTGCATCTTTCCCCATTACTTCACCTGTTGATTTCATTTCAGGTCCTAATGTAATGTCGACACGACGTAATTTAGCAAAGGAGAATACTGGTACTTTTACAAATACGCCTTTTTGCTCAGTTGCTAAGCCTGTTGGATAACCTTGTTCAATTATTGACTTACCTAGGATTGCTTTTGTCGCAATATTAGCCATAGGGATATTAGTAATTTTACTTAAGAATGGTACTGTACGAGAAGAACGTGGGTTCACCTCGATAACAAATACTTCTCCTTGTGAAATAACATACTGAATGTTCATTAAGCCGATGATGCCAAGACCTTTTGCAAGTCGAGTTGTATAGTCCACTAATGTATCCTTTTGTGCCTGTGTTAATTTTTGTGGTGGATATACAGAGATAGAGTCACCAGAGTGAACGCCTGCACGCTCAATATGTTCCATAATACCTGGGATTAATACATTTTCACCGTCACAAATTGCATCTACTTCAATTTCTTGACCTGTTAAATAACGGTCAACTAATACTGGATGGTCTGGAGATGCTTCAACAGCATTTTCCATATAGTGTTGTAGCTCCTCTTCATTGTAGACGATTTCCATCGCACGTCCACCTAATACATATGAAGGGCGAACTAACACTGGGAATCCAAGGCGCTCACCGATAGCAAGGGCTTCCTCAGTTGAGATAGCTGTTTCACCTTGTGGCTGTGGAATATCTATTTCATGTAATGCCTGCTCGAATTTATCTCTATTTTCTGCTCGGTCAATATCTTCAAGTGTTGTACCTAAGATTTTCACACCATTTGCCGCTAGTTTATCCGCAAGATTAATGGCTGTTTGTCCACCGAATTGTACAACCACACCAATTGGCTGCTCTAGGTCAATAATGTGCATCACATCTTCGATTGTTAATGGCTCGAAGTATAATTTATCTGAAATCGAGAAGTCCGTGGATACAGTCTCTGGATTAGAGTTAATAATAATTGCCTCATAGCCTGCTTCCTGAATTGCCCATACTGAGTGTACTGTCGCGTAGTCAAATTCTACCCCTTGACCAATACGGATTGGACCAGAGCCAAGTACCACAACTGACGGCTTGTCGGATTTAATAGATTCGTTTTCTTCCTCATATGTGCCATAGAAGTAAGGTGTTTCAGATTCAAACTCCGCTGCACATGTATCAACCATTTTATAAACTGGGATAATGCCATGTTCTTTACGATATGCATATACTTCCTCAGGTGTAGTTTCCCAAAGCTCTGCAATTTTCTTATCTGCAAAGCCTAGACGTTTTGCTGTACGTAATACGTCTTTATCGTTTTTATTGTCAGCAAGTGTTTGCTCCATATCCACAATGTTTTTGAACTTATTTAAGAAGAATAAGTCAATAGCAGACCACTCATGAATTTGCTCAATTGTTACGCCACGACGTAATGCTTCACCGATGAAGAATAGACGCTCGTCTCCCGCTTTGCGGATACGTTTTTCAATCCAAGAATCGGAGTTTTCCTCGGCATGCTTTAGCTCTAAGTGTACTTGACCTGTTTCAAGTGAACGAACCGCTTTAAGCATCGCTTCCTCAAATGTTCGCCCTAGTGCCATAACTTCACCAGTTGCTTTCATTTGTGTACCAAGATTACGTTTTGCTGATTCGAATTTATCGAATGGCCAGCGTGGGATTTTTGCCACAATATAATCGAGTGCTGGCTCGAAGCAAGCATACGTAGAACCTGTGACAGGGTTTTTAATTTCATCTAATGTTAAGCCAACTGCAATTTTCGCTGCTAGCTTGGCAATTGGGTAGCCTGTTGCTTTTGATGCTAACGCAGATGAACGTGATACACGAGGGTTAACCTCGATTACGTAGTAATTAAAGCTATATGGATCAAGAGCTAATTGAACGTTACAGCCACCTTCAATTTTTAGTGCACGGATAATATCTAGAGAAATATTACGTAGCATTTGATTTTCACGATCTGACAGCGTTTGTGTTGGTGCAACTACGATAGAATCTCCTGTATGAATACCTACTGGGTCAACATTTTCCATATTACATACTACAATGGCATTGTCAGCCGCATCACGCATTACTTCATATTCAATCTCTTTATAGCCAGCGATTGATTTTTCTAGTAAGCATTGTGTAACTGGAGAATATTTAAGACCAGATGTCACAGTTTCCTCTAAATCTTGATCATTGTAGCAAATACCGCCGCCTGTACCACCTAGTGTAAACGCAGGGCGAACGATTACTGGATAACCGATCTTTGCAACAAAGTTTTTCGCTTCATCTAAGTTATGGATAATATCTGATTCAGGCACTGGAGCACCTAGCTCATACATTAAATTACGGAATAAATCACGGTCTTCTGCTTTATGGATGGCTTCTAATTTTGTCCCAAGAATCTCAATACTAAGCTCATCTAAAATTCCTGATTTGTCTAATTCAATTGCCATATTTAAGCCAGTTTGTCCACCAAGAGTTGGTAGGATGGCATCTGGACGTTCTTTGCGCAAAATACGTGATACAAATTCAAGTGTGATTGGCTCAATATAAACTTTGTCAGCAATTTCTGTATCTGTCATAATTGTTGCAGGGTTTGAGTTAATTAAAATAACGCGATAGCCTTCCTCTTTTAAAGATAGACAAGCTTGTGTTCCTGCATAGTCAAATTCTGCTGCTTGTCCGATCACGATTGGACCTGATCCGATTACTAAAATAGTTTCAATATCTGTACGTTTAGGCATGTTGTTTCCCCTTCCCTGCTTCTACTTCCATCATTTCGATAAACTCATCAAATAAGTGGTTTGAATCTTCTGGACCTGGTGATGCTTCTGGATGATACTGCACTGTGAAAATTGGATACTTCTTGTGACGTACACCTTCACAAGTACTATCATTTAATGCCATATGTGTTAATTCTAAATCTGTTTCTTTTAATGATTCAATGTCAATTGCGTAACCGTGGTTTTGTGATGTTAAATCTGTACGGCCTGTGCGTAAATCCTTTACTGGATGGTTTCCTCCACGGTGTCCAAATGGTAATTTAAAGCTTCGAGCACCACAAGCAAGTGAGAAGATTTGGTGACCTAAGCAAATACCGAACATTGGTACTTTACCAATTAAATTGCGAACTGTTTCGATACCTTCCTGCACATCTTCCGGGTTACCTGGACCGTTTGATAGCATAATTCCATCTGGATGCCATGCTAAAATTTCCTCTGCTGATGTGTTATAAGGTACAACTAACACATCACAATCACGTTTGTTTAATTCACGAAGAATACCATGCTTCATACCAAAGTCAATTAACACAACACGTTTGCCACGTCCTGGTGACGGATAAGCAGCCTTTGGTGAAACTTCACGAACATGGTGTGTAATCGCAGGTGTCGCTTGTAATTTTGCTACGACCTCATCCACATTCACTTCCTCATCAGCAGCAGTTAAAATTGCTTTTACCGATCCTTTACTACGAATGATGCGTGTTAATTTTCGTGTATCAATACCCTCTATGCCTGGGATATCCTTTGATGTTAAATAGTCATCTACCGTTAAATCACAGCGGAAGTTTGAAGGGGTTTTGGCTAATTCACGAACAACAAACCCACGAATAGCAGGTGTAATCGATTCAAAATCATCACGGTTGATGCCGTAATTACCAATTAAAGGATATGTTAATGTTACAATTTGTCCGTAGAAAGAAGGATCTGAAATAGTTTCCTGATAACCTGTCATACCTGTTGTGAAAACTACCTCACCTTGTGAAGCTCGCTCACTACCGAATGCCGTACCTGTAAATACTGTGCCATCTTCTAAAATAAGTAAACGTTTTTTCATTACTCTGCCTCCTGATATACGATATTGCCTTCAAAAATTGTTAGGACTGGCCATCCCTTTGCAGCCCAGCCATTGAATGGTGTGTTTCGTCCTTTTGATACAAAACCTTCTGCATCAATTGTTTGCTCTTTATTTAAATCAATTAAAATCATATCTGCCGAAGAACCAACTTCTAATGTGCCATATGGCAAATCAAAAATTTGAGCTGCCTTTACAGTCATCCAGTCAATCAACTGTTTTAACGTCCATATCCCTGTTTCTACAAACTGTGTATATAGCAGAGGAAATGCTGTTTCAAAGCCTACAATACCAAACGGTGCCCCTACCATGCCGCAGCATTTTTCTTCCACTGTATGTGGAGCATGATCTGTTGCGATACAATCGATTGTGCCATCAAGCAATGCTGCATGAAGTGAATCTTTATCATCCGCACCTCGTAATGGCGGATTCATTTTCCAGTTTGCGTCATCTGATGGAATATCCATTTCTTCAAGTAATAAATGATGTGGACAAACTTCAGCAGTTACACGAATACCTGCTGCTTTAGCATCTCGTACTGCACGAACAGATTCTTTTGTTGATACGTGGCAAACGTGGTAGCGTGCACCAGCAGCTTCTGCAAGTAAAACATCTCGGGCAATTTGTACAGATTCACAAATGGACGGAATCCCTGGAAGACCAAGCTCTTTATTTCGTTTACCCTCATGCATAACGCCATCATAAATTAATGAATTATCCTCACAGTGTGCCACCACAACCATATCGTGCTGAGCGGCATCCTTCATCTGCTCATACATCGTTGAAGCAAGCTGAATACCTACACCATCATCAGAGAAAGCAACTGCTCCCTGTGCTTTTAATTCCTCAATATTTGTACGAACCTCACCGGAGATATCCTTTGTGAGTGAGCCATATGGAAGTACTCGAATAACAGCACTTTCCTTTATCAACCCATTAATTAGTTTCATGTTTTCTACTGAATCTGGTACTGGTTTTGTATTAGGCATCGCACAAATTGTTGTAAAGCCGCCCTTTGCTGCTGATGCTGAACCTGTTGCAATTGTTTCCTTATGCTCAAAACCTGGCTCGCGTAAATGCGTGTGGACATCGACAAAGCCCGGTGCAACAACAAAACCATTTCCTTCAATTATTTCAGCATCTTCAACAGTTACGTCTTGTCCGATTGCTGTAATTTTCCCTTCAGCCATGGCGATATTAACAGTATGCAATTCACCTTGCTCATTTAACATTTGTACATTTTGAAGTATCTTTGTCATGTTATTCTCTCCCCTTTAAAATTGTTTCCACAATAGCCATTCTTGTATAGACACCATTTCGGACTTGCTCGAAAATTCGAGAACGTTCACACTCTACTAGATCAGAAGCAATTTCTACATCGCGGTTAACGGGTGCTGGATGCATGATAATCGCCGTTTCCTTCATTTGTTTCTCACGTTCAATTGTTAAACCATATTCTTGATGATAGCTTTCCTTTGAGAAGCTTTTATTTACTTTATGACGCTCATGCTGTACACGAAGTAACATAATGACATCACTTATTTCGATTAAATCATCCCATGAATGATGGGCCTTGAAATCACCTGCCCACTCTTCTGGACAAAGGAAATGTACATTTGCCCCTAGGCGTTGTAACGCTGTTGCATTTGATTTTGCTACACGACTATGAGATATATCTCCAGCGATTGTTACATTCAACCCTTCAAATGAACCAAATTCTTTTTTTATAGTGTAAAGGTCAAGTAAAGATTGGGATGGATGCTGCCCTGCTCCATCTCCAGCGTTAATGATGGCTACATTAATACCTTCCAGAAGCTCATTGTAGTATTCATCTTCAGTTGCGCGAATAACTACAGCATCCAATCCAATCATTTCTAATGTTTTTACTGTATCGTACATTGTTTCCCCTTTTGTAACACTTGAAAAACCAGCATCAAATGGGATAACTGTACAGCCAATTTTGCGCTCAGCCATTTCAAAGCTTGTTTTTGTCCGGGTACTTGGTTCAAAAAATAAGTTTGCAATGTTGTATGTGCGAGATAACGATGATGCTTCACCATTTTCAAAAGCTTGCGCACGATCTAGGATGTGGTTAATTTCTTCAGTTGTTAAATGTTCCATCGATAATAAGTTCTTCATCATGTGACCTCCATTAGGTTGTGTGTCATGAACGTCTATGTAGACTTGACGTTCATTTGAAAAAAAGCCCCGCTGATGTCATCAACGAGGCATAAGGAGGCGTGACAAACTACAGCAGGCATCGATTCCTGCTTTGGCATGTTCACAACTTCCCTTTTTTTGCCTCTCTGGACAATTCATTAAAAGGTACTACTATGAATTTGTTTCTTGATTGTATGGTATTGGTTTTTCTGCTTCTTTTTTACCGGGGAGAATTGCGTTTAATACAACACCGATAATAGCTGCCAATGCCATACCCTCTATACTTAATGATTCTGAAATCACGAACTTCGCGCCACCAATACCGATGACTAGAATAACAGAGGCAATCACTAAATTTCGACTATTGCCAAAGTCAATATGATTATCAACTAGCATACGTAATCCACTTGCAGCAATAATACCGAAGAGCAGGATAGAAACGCCTCCAAGTACTGCTGTTGGGATCGTCGCAATTACTGCCATTGCTTGCCCGAAAAATGAAAGTAAAATGGCAACAACTGCTGCACCTGCAATGACATACACACTGTATACACGAGTGATAGCAAGAACACCAATATTTTCACCGTAAGTTGTTTTTGGTGGACCACCAATTAATGCACTTATGAATGTACCAAGTCCATCGCCTAACAGTGAACGATGTAGTCCTGGTTCTTTAATGTAATCTCGATTAACAACTTTACCTAAAACCAACTGATGACCAATATGTTCTGAAATGGTCACGATAACGATTGGTACCATTGTTAGAAGTAGCTTTGTTGTAATTTCAAAGTCATAATGAACACCTAGTATTAAGAAATCTGGACTTGCAAAGAAATTTGCTTTTGCAATTGGTGAGTAATCAACAATACCTATAATCATTGAATAAATATAGCCTACAATTAAGCCAATTAAGATTGGCATTGTACTTAAAATACCTTTAAAGAAAATCGTGAAAATAATGGCTGTAAATAATGTTACTAACGCTGCTGAGAAGTGTAAAAAGCTATATTTACCATCTACATTCATCGCCATATTTACCGCTGTTCCTGATAAACCAAGACCAATTACCATAATGACTGGTCCTACTACAATCGGAGGTAAAATTTTCATGATCCATTTATAGCCGCTTTTCCAGATGATTAGGGATACGATTCCATATGTAATCCCAACTGCCATTGCACCAATCATTGCATGACCTGGATTTACACTTGAACCATCTTTATTTAAACCACCTGCTGCTAGTAAAATCGGCGCGATAAAGGCAAAGGATGACCCTAAATAAGCTGGCACCTGGAATTTCGTTATTAATAAGAAGAACAGTGTGGCAATTCCACTTGTTAAAAGGGCAATTGCTGGGCTAAGTCCAACCAACTGAGGCACTAGAATAGTTGAACCGAACATAGCAAACATATGTTGGAAACTTAATGTCACTAGTTGAAGCGCTGTTGGTTTGTCCTTAATATCTAATACTGCATTTGACATGATGTTTCCTCACTTTGTAGTTAGTCTTCTTTATAAAGAATGACGTAATCTTCTCCGTCTACTTCCTGTAAATTTACGATAATGCGCTCTGATCCAGATGTCGGTACGTTTTTACCAACATAATCGGCTCTAATTGGTAGCTCTCTATGACCTCTATCAACAAGTACAGCAAGTTGAATCTGTGCAGGTCGCCCTAAGTCCATGATTGCATCTAGTGCCGCGCGTACTGTACGTCCTGTATATAAAACATCATCCACAAGAATAATCTTTTGATTGACAACAAGATAATCAATATCAACTTGTTCAACATGTGCCTGTTCGTTAGCGTGCTTTGTTGATAAATCATCTCGATATAAGGTGATATCTAGCTCCCCTGTACGAATCGGTTTACCTTCAATTTTTTCAATTCTCTCTGCAAGTCGTTTTGCAAGAAAAGCACCTCGCGTTTTAATGCCAACTAGTATACATTCATCAATGCCTTTATTGCGTTCAATAATTTCATGGGCAATGCGTGTTACTGCTCTTGCCATAGATGGGCCATCTAATAGCTCATTTTGTGCCATGTAAGTCTCCTCCTCTCTGCTAACTTTAATTTGGTCATGTGTCCATAAAAAAACCTCTCGAGGCGAATAGCCTGAGAGGGTTGAATACGTGTTTAATAGGCATGTTGAATAATTTGCAGCACAAATTATTTGCAACACGATCACATATACCTTCTCAGCCTCTCTGGACTGCCATTAAAGGTGAATATTTTGTTTAGTAGTTCATTCACTTTTGTTAGTATAGACTTTCTTTTATTAAACGTCAATGCCTATTTCTTAAATCATTTAATAATTGATTATAATCAGCAGGAAGTGGTGCTTCAAACTCTAAATATTCACCTGTTGTAGGATGATTGAAGCCTAAAATACCTGCATGTAAAACTTGTCCTCCAAAATCTATTGTCTTTTTTGGACCATATTTTGGGTCACCTACAAGTGGATAGCCGATATAATTCATATGCACACGAATTTGATGAGTTCGTCCTGTTTCTAAACGACATTCAAGTAATGTGTAATCACCAAAACGATCAACGACTTGGAAGTGTGTGACAGCATGCTTGCCTTTATCTACCACCGCTTGCTTTTGACGATCCTTTTGGTCACGTCCAATCGGTGCATCAATTGTCCCTTTATCATGCGCAATATGGCCATGAACAAGCGCAGTATACTTACGTGTTACCGTTTTATTGACTAGTTGATTGACTAATGATTCATGAGCTGTATCATTTTTAGCAACCATTAATAATCCTGATGTATCCTTATCAATGCGGTGGACAATGCCTGGACGCAAAATACCATTAATGCCTGATAAATCCTTACAATGATACATTAAACCATTGACGAGTGTTCCCGTCATATGACCGGGTGCTGGATGTACAACCATTCCCTTAGGCTTATTCACTACAAGGACATCTGCATCTTCATAAACAATGTCAAGATCTAAGTTTTCAGCAATAACATCTAATGGCTCTGCTTCAGGAACATCTATTTCAACCAAATCTCCCACTTTTACCTTATACTTCGCCTTAACAGCATCGCCATTTACTTTGACAATGCCTTCTGCAATCCAATTTCCAATTTGTGTCCGCGACCATTCTGATTGCACACTTGAAAGTGCCTTATCAATACGCTCTCCTTGCTGCTGTTCTTCCATTGTATATGCTACTTGCGTCATTGTTTCACCTGTTTCTTTTCTTTTTTATCTTCTGCAATTAAGCCAATCATTAAAATGACAACTGCAATTGTTAATGCTGCATCTGCAATATTAAAGATTGGGAAATCATAATTAATGACCGGAATTAATACATCTACAAAATCGACCACTTCGCCTCTAAATAATCGGTCGATAAAATTACCGATAGCTCCACCTAATAAAAACATTAGGCCTACTTGAAAGACTGGCTTTCCCTTTGCTTCTTTATGATAAAAATAGATGATCGCACAAATAACGCCTATTGTAACAATGCTAAACAACCACATTTGCCCTTCCAGCATTCCCCATGCTGCACCTCTATTTCGATGAGACAATATCCCAAGCCATGGGTCCCATACTGCAATTCGTTCACCAAACTCCATATTTTTGACAATTAGCCATTTAGTCCATTGATCTAAAAGGATTACAAAGGCGGCCAATCCATAGTACTTGTACACAAACATTCCTCCGTTCGCTCAACATCTAACCTATTCTACCATAACAGCCCATCTCAGAATAACTAATATAGCATGAAATTATGGCGGATTCCCTTGCTTAGCATTTTTTAAAATGCTCTAGTGATGTTTCATTAAAAAGGAGCAAACACTATGCTTTAAAAAGAAAATAGTATGTTAGGAATTATATCCTAGCACACTATTTTCGGAAATATTATTTTACAGTCGATTTTGATGGACTGCCTCAATCAAATAATTCAATTGTGAAACATAGGAGGTAATATTGTGAGCATTATAAAACTTATCCTGTGAAAAAGAATAAAGCTGATTAATGCCCATAATAGATGTTTCAGTGGCGTCCATGATATCAATAAGTTGTTGCTGGAATTGTTTTACCTCTAACAATGTATGATTTGTAGCCTGTTGGATTGTTTGCATATTGGAAAACAACTCTTGTTCAGACTGTTTAATTCTTTCAAAAAAACTTTTAGTTGTCGTAGCCATATCCTGTGTCTCGATGACTACTTTAGATTCCTGTAGCATCGTCGTCGTGATTCCATCGATTCGATTCACTATATCCGAAATTTTCGTACGAATTTGTACCAATGCCACTTTACTTTGCTCCGCTAATTTCCGGACTTCATCAGCAACAACAGCGAAGCCCTTCCCATGCTCACCCGCACGTGCAGCTTCTATGGAGGCATTTAATGCTAAAAGATTCGTCTGATCAGCTATATCACTAATTATTTTTGTAAAAGTTGTAATATGACCAGTCTCCACTTGCACCTCTTTCATGGATTGTTCAAAGCGATTAAACACATCCATAACTTTGTTCATTTGCATCAATAATAAATGTATATTTTCATTACCTTCTGCGACTAGAGAAATATTTTCTTTCCCTTTTCCCTCTACAGTATTTGTAATTTCATAAAAGCTTTCTGTCTCATTTACTATATTGACAGCACTCTCATTTGCCCTAGAAACTGTTTGCTGCTGGGAATGAAGTACTTTTTTGATATTCTCTATCTGTTCAATCATCATACTATCTTCTTTTGCATTATTCTCATTCGCAGTGGTCAACAGTCCAATCAAATCAAACATTCCTTTTAAAACCATATTTTTTTCTTCAGGTGTTAAGCCATTAATTTCTTGTATCAGCACCGCTTTATTTTGTTCATCCCTAGACTGTCTGAAAAATTGTTTTAGCATGTTTTTTCTCCCATCCGTCATTTACCAAATCCTAACAATACTAAAGTTTGATTAATTAATGATTTATTTAACTGTTCACCATAGCTGCAAAATCCAGCTAGACCAGGCAGTTCTCTTAATTGGGCGTTCAACGCAGGAAATAATTGCTGATCTTGAAACTGCAATTTTCGTAATATGCAATTACATGCTAATACACCTTCAAGTGAATTAAAATGAGCCGTAAAATCTGCTAAAGTTGATTGTAATGTTGTGATTGGATCTTTAGGCTCCAATAATTCAACAACAGTATCCTGAAACACTTGACAATAAAAAACGATAGCGCCATTCTGTTCTATTTTAAATGGAGAGGCAATAAGTAACTCCTCATTAAACCGTCGCCCTAAAGGATTTTTCATAAAATAAGTTGATAATTGTTGAACATTTACACCTAAGGCTTTGGCATATGCATTTGCTGCTGGCTCATGATTGATTTCATAGACAATTCGTTTTTCAGGATTTGATTTCGTAATTTTTAATTCAATTCCTGTACTTTTAAATATATTTTCTTTTTGTATATAAAACTGCAGATTAGGTTTAATAAATATAACGATGCCTCCCTTTGAAGTTTGACACCCGTTTAAGCTGACAAGGGTTTCTTCAAATTTTGCATCATCTCCTGCAGTTCCTCCAAAAATAGGGAAGCCATCATAACGAAAAATAGAATTTACGATCGATAACATTTTCTCTTCACCAGCAACTAAACCTGTTGGGAAGACCAAGGCAAGACCCTCTTTAGCAATTTGCGGACTTTCTAGTTGAAAACCCAGCATTTTTGCACTGTGTTCTAATTGATCCCGTGCAAATATTGGATATTTCTCAATATTCTCCACTAATACTGACTTTACTTGTCCAAAATCCTTGCCATAGCTTTGAGCACTTAGACTATATTCGGAAAAACCCTCTGGTCCAATTTCGCCAGTTGTTGTTATTCCCACTACTTCACTATTTGGATATTTATTATGAAAATAAGAAGTTAATTGATCGAAAGGATGAACTGTACTCGCAAAAAACAACACGAGTGATGGCTCTTTATGTAATTGTGAACTGACTTCTTGAAATGCCTGGACGGTTTCTCTAGTTGTCGATAGGGAAGCTTGTATAACTGACATATAAATCGACGTCTCCTTCTAACATTAATTGTAAGTATTATAGCATGTGTTGTACGATCTATAAGTAAAAAAATAGACTTATTATGATAATTTAGGGTTCATTTCCAAACAATTGAGTAACTTTCTTTAGGATGTTTGATATGTCACTGCATTAACAAAATCAACCTTTTAGGCCAACACGATATTGGTCACTCAGTCGTTTACACAGGATGTGAAGATCTTAGTCTGAGTTCCTCTATTTCAGCGGGCATTTGAACTCACACTGAAAAGGAAAAAACCACATTCACCTCACCACCAATAAAGATGGAAGTATTTTGAAAATCAAGATAAACAAAAAAGCTATACCCATCACTTTATAAAGCAAATGGATATAGCTTATATCAATTATGCCTCGGCATAATTGTGTCCGGAATCGGCTTTGTGCTTAGGCCTGCGTGATGCAGGTCAGTTAGCCGTTATCGCATGGATGCGATGATTTTAGGCTAACATCCTTTAAGAACTCCTTACCGATTCCGTGACATCCGCCGAGGACTTTAGGCCAACAGATGTTTTTTGTGCGAAAGCGTAGTGCTAACGCAGCGACAGCAACATGATGTAGGTCACTCAGTCGTGTGTTGTTGCTGTCGCTTCGCTTTCGCACAGATAAAACCATGTTGCTGTCGCTTCGCTTTCGCACAGATAAAACCATGTTGCTGTCGCTTCGCTTTCGCACAGATAAATTGCCACAGGACGTGGCGTTCTTAGACTGAGTTCCTCTATTTCAGCTGGTGATTGGACACCCGCTGAAAAGTAGCTTAAATTCGCATTCTCACCACCTTTGGAGGTAGGAGACTTCTGTATCTGCTGCTGTCGCTACGCTTACGCGCATAAAACATGCCGCTATGCTTTCAATACAAAAAACATTTGCTGAAAGAAGTTAAATTAGACAGTTTCAGATTCTTTTGAATGCACACGCTTCATAAAATCATTTACATCCGCAGGTACCTTTCGATCTAGTAAAGACACAATGATTACTGAAAGGAAGCCAGCTGGTACTGTTACAATTCCAGGTATTTTAAATTGTAGGAAACTTGGTAATGTCCCCGGTAAAAAAATCATCCACATGGAAACACCCAGTCCAATTAGTAAACCTGCAATAGCACCTTTTTCTGTCATCCCTCTCCACCAAATACCTAAAATAAATATTGGTGTAAATGTACTCGCTGCAACGGTAAAGGCAAGAGCTACTAAATGACCAATGGATGCATCCTTTACAAGCAAGCCTAAGGCGCCATATATAATCCCTAACAAAACAATGGAAACCTTCGCTGCGATTACTCGTTGTTTTTGTGTAATATCTTTTTTCATAACAGTTGCATATAAATCATGTGCCAATGCACCTGAACTTGTAATGAAAAGTCCCGATAAGTTAGAGAATATGGCTGCAAATGCCCCCGCTATAACAAGTCCAAGAAGCCATTTTCCGCCTAATGCAAGTGCTGTTGTAGGAATAACCATATTGTTTCCACCAAGCACTAAATCACGCATTACCTCTCCACTTGCAGTACCAGAGATAAAAATAGCTCGACCTACAACACCTAAAAATACAGCTAATAAGAAAAACGTACTGGCAATTCCAATCGCCATTAAGGCTGATTTACGTGCTGCCTTTGCACTTGGATTTGTATAAAATCTAAGTAAAATATGCGGCAAACCAATTGTTCCTAATGCTAAACCTATTGTCATACTAATGGTTTGCCAAAATGTTGGGAAATAGAAGCCTGTCCCAGTCCAAGCCGCCCCATCAAAATTAATATCTTTTCCATCTAGGGCATATGGTGAAGTTCCCGTTATTGGGCCGCTAAATGAATTAATCGCGGCTAAAATCTTATCGTAGTGTAACCCACTATACATTGCAGCAATCAGCATAACTACAAATGCACCAAGACGAATCCAAAGCTCTAGCGCCTGATTGATGGTTGTTCCTTTCATGCCGCCTATACCAACATAGAAAATCATTACTACACATGTAAAGATAATGCCAAATTCATATGAAGTACCAAAGAACATGCTTAAAATTTGTGCGGCACCTAGTAACTGTGGAGCGGCATAGAAACCAGAAATCGCTAAAACAACCGCTACTGCAACTAATCGAGCTCGCTTACTATGAAAACGATAGGCTAAAAAATCGGCAACAGTAAATGCACCAAATCGTCTTAATGGACCAGCCACAAAAATTGCTAATAGTGTTAAACCTATAGAGAAACAAAATGCATAGTATGCACCATCATACCCCAATTGGAAGGTTAGTCCAGCTATCCCAAGAAATGTTGCCGCACTTAAATAGTCCCCGCCAATTGCTGAACCATTTGTAAACCATCCGAAGCTACGCCCCCCAACGAAGAAATCGGATGCGGTTGTATTTTTTTTCGTTAAATACGTAATATATACAATTGTTCCCATTAAAGCAATGGTCATTATCATTTTCGGTTCCAATAGAGCTTTCATCATTCAGTATTTCCCCCCAAACCTACTTATTAGCTACTTCATATTTCTTTAGGCGTTTTTCGTACAATGTTGTATGGACATAAGCAATAATAAATGCCATTGCCATCATAATGACAGTTGTAACGAACCATGTTACTGTCATCCCACCCCAAATTTTCTTAAATGCAAATTCCGGAGCGAACCAGTTCATAATTGGAATACTAAAAATTAAAATGAAATAAAATACCGTTAAGCCAAAACCTGTAGTAAGCTCATCTTTCATAATTTTGTTAGTAGTTGCATCTAGTGGTGGAAGATCCTTAATATCGATTGTTCCAGCTTCCACGTACTCGTAATCATTACTTCCTACTTCCGCCATATTTCAACTCCCCCTTTTTTCTATACGTAAATAATTATCTGAAATTTCAAATTATTATTCACTACAATTATTCTATTCTATTTTGTTTATAATATAGTTACAAAATATTGCTGTATTAGTACAAAAAAATGCTATTTTAAGTTAAAATACTTTTATCGTAATAATAGAAGGGAGCTGTTACCATTTTAAATATTGTTTGGTACATGAAAAGTTCCGTAGAAAAACAACAGATGAGCAACTGGCTAGAAGAATTTCTACCGAATACCTTTATAAACTGCAATCAGCCAAATACAGAGGATGTTGCAATCTTTGTCTATGATATTAACCACTTATTTGATTGGGTAAAGATTAATCGCTTAAAAAGAAATTATCCTAATAGTTTAATTGTCCCTATTGTTGCAGAACACCTTACCTACTCAACTGGTATAGCGATTGAATTAAATTTATCTGCATTACTTATAAAACCCTTACAGAAATCAAAATTTATCAGAATTGTAAAAAAGCTTTATACATCTTATAAAGAAAAACAAGCAAGCACACTTACAATGCTTGAGTTGTCACAGCAAATTTCGCTAGACCATGCCTCACCTTTCAGAGAAGCCTTTTTAAAACGTCTTATTCGTGGAGAAATTGAAAATGAGCAGGAAATTATTCAATCTTCCTCCTTTTTATCAAAAGAATGTATCCCAAATATTGTTTTTTTAATTCAAGGCTATATCGATATAAATGAAAATCGCTGTATTCCACATGATGCAAATAGCGTTATAACCAATATGTTTCGCCAGGGCTTTGCTGATAAAGCCTCACTTTCCTTTTTAAATTTTGAACGTTATTTACTGCTGCTGATGCGTGTACCGAATGAAATTACTTCGTTTAAGCATTGGAATGAAGGTGCAGCCTCTCTACACGAGGTAATTGAGGTCTTAAAAAAGGATTATTGTATTCATCTATTTATGGGGATAGGAGGTGTCTTCCATGATCCTATGCAAGTGAAGGAATCCTACAGTCAGGCTCGAAAGGCAAGGAGAAAGCCACCTGTTGAGAATATACATGCAAGGTTTTATGAAGACTTAACAGAACAGAAACAGCTTCAAAGGGCCATTCTTTATATAGAGGAGCATTATGATGAGCAAATTACAATCAGTGATGTTGCCAAATATATAAATTTTAGCTCTACGCATTTTAGCAGATTATTTAAAAAGGAGACTGGCCGTAATTTTGTAGACTACGTAGCCTTTACGCGTATCATTAAAACATTGCCATTTTTAAGAAAATACGACTATACTATTGAGAAAATCTCCTCCATCTGTGGCTTTAACACACCAAATTATTTCAGCCTAACATTTAAAAAATATGTAGGCATTTCTCCAACAGACTACCGCAACACAAAAGAAATTTTATTTAAATAAAAAGTGCATTCACGCCCATCACCATGTTTCATCAACCGACATAGCTAGAACTGTCCAACACAATTGGTGTTTTTCTATGTGAGAGACAGGTCACACCCAGTATAAGGGCGAGAATGCAATTCACTAAATAATTGATACATAAGCCTTATTACACGGATTCATCAAAAAACGCAAGCCCCCTAATTTGGAGACTTGCGTTTTCATCACAATTAATACTATTTCTAGGCGTAATATTTTTCTACAACGTCTGCACAGCGCGCACAAACTGTTGGATGTGCTTCATTTGCACCAACTAATTCAGAAATTGACCAGCACCGCTCACATTTTTCTCCTGTTGCCTTCTCAACAACAATTGATGCATGCTCTAGCACTAACGCATCTGCTGGTGCTTTATCAATAGAGGCTACTTCAAAGGCTGAAACAATAGAAAGTTGAGCAAAATCAATGCTAGAATCATTCAATAATGCAGCAACATCCTCTTTAGCATACACTGTTACTTTAGCTTCAAGAGATTTACCAATTGTTTTTGCATTACGAGCTTCTTCTAAAGCTTTTAGAATGTCATCACGAACATCGATAATTTTCACCCATTTTGCACGCAGTTCCTCGAAATTCCCTTGTACATCAACCTCTGGGAAGTCAGTTAATTGTACAGAAACCTCTTCTACTACACCTTGCGCATGTAAGTAAGACCACATCTCATCAGTAGTATGAGGAATAATAGGTGTCATTACTTTTACTAATGTCATTAATGTATCATAAATCACCGTTTGCATTGCACGACGATCTTTGTTGTCAGTACCCTCAATGTAGACAACATCTTTTGCAATATCTAAGTAGAATGAAGATAATTCTACAGCAACAAAGTTATTAACAGCATGGTATACAGCTGCAAAATCATAGCGATCATAGGAAGCACGTACAGTTTTTAAAACATCTTGCAGGCGCATATAAACGTATTGATCCATTTCACGAAGATCTGCATAGTCTACACGATCTTTTGTTGGGTCAAAATCAGCTACATTACCATGTAAGAAACGGAATGTGTTTCGGATTTTACGATAAACTTCAGATACTTGTTTTAACATATCCATTGAAATACGAACATCGCCTGTATAATCAACAGAGGCAACCCATAAACGAAGTATATCAGCTCCGTATTGATCCATAACCTTTTGTGGAATAATGACATTTCCTAATGATTTACTCATTTTTCGTCCTTCTCCATCTAGTACGAAACCGTGTGTTAATAGTCCCTTATATGGAGCATAGCCGTTAATGGCAACAGATGTAATTAAAGATGAGTTGAACCAGCCGCGGTGTTGGTCAGAGCCCTCTAAATATAAATCTGCTGGATATTTCATACCACGTTCTACTAACACGCCTTGATGTGATGACCCTGAATCAAACCAAACATCCATAATGTCGTTCTCTTTTGTAAATTCATCGTTCGGGCTGCCAGCGTGTGTAAAGCCTTCTGGTAATAGTTCTTTAGCTGTTTTTTGGAACCAGATATTTGAGCCATGCTCACGGAACAACGCAGAGACATGGGCAATTGTTTCAGGTGTAATGATTGGCTCTCCATTTTCAGCATAGAAAATTGGAATTGGCACACCCCATGCACGCTGACGTGAAATTACCCAGTCACCGCGGTCACGAATCATATTGTAAAGGCGTGTTTCTCCCCAAGCTGGCGTGAACGCAGTTGCTTTGACAGCCTCTAGCAACTCACCACGGAATGCTTCAACAGACGCAAACCATTGCGGTGTTGCACGATAAATAACTGGTTTTTTTGTACGCCAGTCATGTGGATATGAGTGCGTAAAGAAATTAAGCTTTTCTAGTGCGCCTACTTCTTGTAATTTTTCGGTAATTAATTTATTAGCATCATTATAGAACACACCTTCAAAACCAGGCGCTTCCTCTGTGTAGCAACCACTATTGTCAACAGGGCTTAAAATTGGCAGACCGTATTGCTTACTAATATAATAGTCATCTTCCCCGTGACCAGGTGCTGTATGAACACAGCCAGTACCTGCCTCAGCCGTTACATGCTCTCCAACCATTACAAGAGAATCTCGGTCATAGAATGGATGCTGTGCAACAACTCGGTCCAATGCCTCACCTTTAACTTCTTGAACAACTTTATACGATTCCCAATCAAGCTCTTTAGCGACTGTTTCTAATAAATCTTTTGCAATGATGAATTTTTTATCTGCAACCTCAACAACCACATAAATATATTCAGGGTTTACAGAGATCCCTAAGTTCGCTGGAATTGTCCAAGGTGTTGTTGTCCAAATGATAATTTTAGCATCTGCTGGTACTACACCTTTAGCATCTTTAATAGCAAAGCTTACATAAATAGAAGGTGATTTGATATCCTTATATTCAATTTCTGCTTCTGCAAGTGCAGATTCAGAAGAAGGAGACCAGTAAACTGGCTTTAAGCCTTTATAAATATAGCCTTTTTCCGCCATCTTACCGAACACTTCAATTTGGCGAGCTTCAAATTCTGGTTTTAAAGTAATGTATGGATTTTCCCAATCACCACGAATGCCTAAACGACGGAATTGAACTCGTTGATTGTCGATTTGTTCGTACGCATACTCTTCACAAAGTTTTCGGAAGTCCGCAACAGACATCTCTTTACGTTTTACACCTTTGTTTGTTAAAGCTTGCTCAATTGGTAAACCATGAGTATCCCAACCTGGAATATAGTTTACATGATAACCATTCATAGAACGATGGCGTGTAATCATATCTTTTAGCACTTTATTTAGTGCATGACCGATATGAATATCACCGTTTGCATAGGGAGGACCATCGTGTAGTACGTACTCAGGACGTCCTTCAGTACGCTCCATCTGTAATTTGTTAATGTCCATTTCATTCCATTTTTCTTGCATTTTTGGTTCATTTGCCGGTAAGTTTCCTCGCATCGGGAAATCTGTTTTAGGCATTAATAAAGTATCCTTATAATCAACCATACTTCTATTCCTCCTTTATTTTTACACACAAAGAACAAAACTAATGCTTAAGGCATTCATATACATATGACAGCTCTTGGCGAATTCAATACGTTTAAGCCTTACATTCATCGTTTACGATTTAACGAAAGAAAAGTAGCTGTTCGTTGGAAATTAAGCAAATAAAAAAAGCCTCTCTATCCCCACTAAGGGACGAGAAGCTTATACTCGCGGTACCACCCTACTTGTAGCACAAATTTGTACTACCTCTTTAAGCACGTTAACGTTGTGCATCACGAAATAACTTACTTCCATTCAGTTATTTAGCTCTGAAGTGATGTTCATTGTTATTTGCTTGTTTGGGCTCACACTATCCCCAAATCGCTTTGCTACGCCTAACAAATACTGTCTTCGTCTCTGCCAGTATGCATATCTGTTTAAAATAATTACTATTTCATTAGTATATGAAAATCAAACAATCACGTCAAGTTTCACTTATTACGCTCATACGTCACGCAATAATAGCTGATCAATTATGCCTCGGCATAATTGCGTCCAGAATCGGCTTTATGCTTAGGCCTGCCTGATGCAGGTCAGTTAGCCGTTATCGTATGGTTGCGATGATGATTTTAGGCTAACATCTTTTATTAACTCCTGTCCGATTCTGTGACATCCGCCGGAGGCTTAACTTCTTTCAGCGGGTGTTTGGACACCCGCTGAAAAGTAGTTTAAATTCTCATTAATCTCAATGTATCTGCCGCTGACGCTACGCTTTCGCGCATAAAACATCTGCCGCTATGCTTTCGATACAAAAAAACATTTGCTGAAAGAAGTTAAATTTGATCTGATTCCTGTGCCTCACCCACAGATGATTGAATGTCTGTTAAATCTATATCATATTGTAACAAATGATCCCAGTCGTCTGCATTTAGTAAATCAAGTTGTGCCTCTACAAGCATTTTAAATCGATTACGAAATACCTTGGATTGCTTTTTTAGCTCATCAATTTCAATTGTTACTTTACGAGCCTTTGTTAAGGCTTCATTGAGAATGCGATCAGCATTTTTCTCTGCTTCTTTCACAATAAGCTTTGCCTCTTTTTGTGAATTTCTTCGCACCTCATCAGCAGCCTCTTGTGCTACAACAATTGATTTTTGTAACGTTTCCTCTAAGGTGTTAAAATGCCTTGCTTGTTCTAAGGCCATCTCTAACTGTTTTTCAACGTCCTTTTTTTCACGTAATAAAATTTCGTAGTCTTTAATAATTTGATCTAAAAATTCATTTACTTCATCCTCAGCATAGCCCCTGAAGGATTTTGTAAACTCCTTATTATGTATATCAATAGGTGATAATGGCATACGATCCTTCTCTCCTTTACATGTACATTCGTATTTTCTATTATACAATTGTTCCGACAACTTAGCAGTAAATATTAATGAAATTCACTTGATTTTCAACCTTTTTGGGTCAAACGACCGACTTGTAAACGGATTTTATCTTTTTTTGTACGGCCTTCTGTCATTAGAATTTTTACTCGGCCACTACCTCGAATAGATAAAATATCCCCCTCTTGTAATTCAAAAGCAACTGTATCTCGCTCTGTCCAATTGACACGCACTTTATTACCTGTAATTAAAGCCTGTGCCTTTTGACGAGAAACCTTTAAAACTGTTGCGATAATAACATCTAATCGCATTGACGTAACCGTGTGAGACTCTTCTAGCCATTCTTCCTCATTTTGCAGAATCGGCTCCGTCTCTTTTATGGATTCTACATGCACTTTTACCTTGCCAATGCCTGTTAAATGCAAGCGGACATACTCTGCTATCTCATTTGCTACTACAAACTGGACATGGTGTTCATCAACACGAATATCACCAAATTTACCTCGATTCAACCCCAATGATAATAATGCGCCAAGTACGTCTGGATGACGCAATTGTACAAATTTTATAGGATATTGAATGGTAAACACCGTAAACTGAAAATCTTCCTCCCCTGGCTCATAATAAGTTGGATAAATGAGCATTCTTTGTCTTTCTGCCTCATTAAAAAGTCCAGCACTAGCCGTTTGTAATGTGTCATATTGTCCAATAATGGATGTTACGATAAAGCGTTGACGAGGATCTAAAAAATCAGTAAGCTTTGGTGCGTAGCGGTCCTCCACTTCCCGCTGCCAGTTTACCACTTGTTCAATAAAAGGCTGTTCTTCTTTTCTAAAATGTTGTATTAAATGCTCCATTTAACTACACCTCTATTATCTCTCTTTTACTAGCACAATTTCATTGGTACTTTCATGTTTAGTAACCACAATTTTCTATTTATCATTTGTTAGTATTCCCTAAAATAAAAAATCCCCACCATTTGTGAGGATTTCTTTTACATTAACATAAAGTAAATTTTTTGAATGACAATAATAACCCCTCTTTGAACAAAATTAAGGACAAATATTGCAACGATAGGAGAAATATCGATCATGCCTATTGGCGGAATAAATCGTCTAAAGATACCAAGATAAGGCTCACATAAATTTGCCAGTATGCGTCCAATAGATGAATTTTGAGCAGCAGGTACCCAAGACATTAAAATATAGGCTATTAACATTAGTGAGTAAATATCAAACGCTAATGATACAAACCTCAAAACATAATAAAAAGTCATATATACTACAATCCTCGCTATTAATTATCGTCTAAAATAAAATTTGAAATTTCGCCAGACACTTCTACATTATCAGGTGTACATAAGAAAATATCCTTACCAATTCTCTGGATATCGCCGCCAAGTGCATAAACTGTGCCACTTAAAAAATCAATAATTCGTACGCCCTGTTCACGTTCAATTCGTTGTAGATTGACGATTGTTGCTCGTTTGTTTTTTAAATGTTCAGCGATATCCTGCGCTTCAGCATAGACTCTAGGCTCTACTAATACAACCTTAGCCCCTTTAGAGTTCATAGCTGCCTGTAAGCTAACAATGTTGTTTGCAGGAGCAGCACTCTGTGGAACAATTTCGTGAATGGGTGCCTTGCGCTCTTTCATAATCTTTTTAGGCTTTACTGAATGAATCGGTTGCTGATGATGTACGGGTTGTTGTTGCTGTTGAATAGGAGCTTGCGTGATTTCTTCTTCTAATTCTTCCTCAAGATAAAAGAAGTTTTTAATTTTATTTTTCATGCTCATCCTGTTCCCCTCTTTCATTTCCAACAAGAGCCGTTCCGACTCGAACGAATGTAGCTCCTTCCTCTACCGCAATTTCAAAGTCATTAGACATGCCCATTGATAACTCGGTACAAGGTGCGTGTACGAATCCCTGCTCGGCTATTTGCTGTTGACATTGTTTTAATTGCTTAAAAACAGTACGAATGATGTTATCGTCATCTGTATTTGGTGCCATCGTCATTAAACCAACTACTTGAATTTTCGTAAAACTTGATAAAGATTGAATAAAAGGCAGGGCTTCTTTAATCGTTAAGCCATGTTTTGATTCTTCACCTGATACATTAATTTGAACAAAGCATTTTACAGGTTTGTCTGCTCTTTTTTCGATTTCTTCTGCCAAACTTAATCGATCCAATGAATGTAAATAATCAATATTGTTAATCACTTGTTTTACTTTACGTGTTTGTAAAGAACCAATATAATGCCAATTTACATCCGCTTGAATTGCTTCTATTTTTCGACTTAAGCCCTCTGGACGATTTTCTCCTAGATGAAGAAGTCCTGCATTGATTGCTTCTTGTGTTCTTTCAACTGAAACTTCTTTTGTTACTGCAATAATTTGAACTTTCTCTGTTTCCCAATTTGATCTTTTTTGAGCTACATGTATAAGGTCATTAATTCTGTTTAAATTTGATAAAATTTTTGTCACTGTTTTTCCCAACTTTACAACAATAGTTTCCTTTATTGTAACAAGCAATGCCTGAATTATCAATGAATAGCCTGACTTATGTGAAAGGACATGCACATCATTCATAGTAAATGAAAATAGCTTGGCTCATAATAGGCAACAATAATTAAGATATTGCTTTAACTAAAATAACATCTTTCCCAACCACAAGTACATCTTTCATGTATACCTTTCTAACAGAATCTTCCCCCCGAAAAAGGCCAAGATATTTTCGAGGCTCTGCAATCATAAACGCTGTCACATAGCCTGTTTCTTTTGAAACTTCTGCATCTACCACGAACCCTAAAAAACGTCCATTACCTGCTTCAATAACTTCTTTTTGTTGTAACATTGAAAAACGCATTTTATCCCTCCTGTAACAATTACTTTATGACATCCACTATTATCTTCATCAAAGTATGCTGTCACTTTATATTTATGTTATGTATTGTTAGATAGTTGAATGAAGATCAATTTCGCCTTGGCGTAATTGCGTCCGGATTTTGAATTGTGACTAGGCCTGAACGAGGACCGACAGGATATCGGTCATTTCGGTAATGCCACAGGACATGGCGTTTTTACCGATGCAGGTCAGTTAGCCGTTTTCGCAGGATGCGAAGATTTTAGGCTTACATCCTTTATTCATTCCTTTGAAAATCCGTGACATCCGCCGGGAGCCTTTGGGCCAACAGATGTTTTTTGTGCTAAAGCATAGTGATAACGCAGCGGTAGCAACATGATGTTGATCACTCAGGCGTTTTCACAGGAAGTGAAGTTCTTAGCCTGAGTTCCTCTATTTCAGTAGATGTTTCGACACCCACTGAAAAGGAACCAAAACCGCTTTCATCTCACCACCTGTAGAGGTGGGAGTCTTCTGTATCTGCTGCTGCCGCTACACTTACGCGCATAAAACATGCCGCTATGCTTTCGATACAAGAACATTTGCTGAATGAAGATAAAATGCGCACCGAAGGCTCAGGTGCGCATTGTCTACTACTTATAATCTTTCTGCATTGTTTCAATCGCATTTTTTTCTAAACGTGAAATTTGCGCTTGAGAGATTCCCAATTCTTTTGCAATTTCTGTTTGTGTCTCACCATAATAAAAGCGCTTGGCAACAATCATTTGTTGTCGCTCATCTAATTTTTGCAAACTTTCCTTCACCGACACGTAGGCAACCCATTGATCTTCAGATACATCATCATCACGTAATTGATCCATCATATAAACAGCGTCTCCACCGTCTGAATAAATAGGCTCTTGTAAAGAAACTGGATCTTGAATGGCATCTAAAGCAAATAAAACATCTTCCTTTTTCATGTCAATCATTTCTGCAATTTCTTCAATCGTTGGTTCTCGTAAATTGTCAGTTATCCATTGCTCTTTTGCCTGCATTGCTTTATACGCAATATCTCTTAAAGAACGAGAAACACGTAACGCATGATGATCACGCAGATGGCGACGAATTTCACCAATGATCATTGGTACAGCATATGTTGAAAATCGTACATTATGCTTTAAATCAAAATGATCGATGGCTTTCATGAGGCCGATGCAGCCTACCTGAAATAAATCATCTGCCTGTTCACCCCTATAGGCAAATCTACCGACAATACTGAGCACTAACCTTAAATTGCACATCACAAGCTCTTCTCTAATCTCGGTTTCTCCTGCTTGTAATCGGATGAAGAGTTCCTTCATTTCCTCGTGCTTTAAAATTGGCAAAGTCGATGTATCTAAGCCGCAAAGATCTACTTTAGTTCGCATATTCGATTCCTCCGGATGTTATTCTCTGACTAAACCGTGACATCAGTTTGTCCGAGAGAAACAAGAATATGCACAAAAGCTATGACCAATTTTAGGCAGGTTAATTTTCCCTCCCTAAGATATTGGCTGGTTTAAATTTTCACGTAAATCCTGAATGATTTTCTTCTCTAATCGGGAAATATAAGATTGTGAAATCCCTAAATGATCTGCAACTTCTTTTTGTGTCATTTCAACTTTACCGTTAAGGCCAAAACGACATTCCATAATATATCTTTCACGCGCACCTAGTAAATTAATAGCATGAAACATATGCTGACGCTCAATTTTCTTTTCTACATTGTCTAAAATAATATGCTCTTCTGTGCCTAAAATATCAGACAACAGTAATTCATTGCCATCAGCATCAGAATTAAGTGGTTCGTCTAGCGAAACTTCACCTTTCATGCGACTTGTTTTCCGTAAATGCATTAAAATTTCATTTTCAATACAACGAGAAGCATACGTTGCAAGTTTAATATTTTTATCTGTATTGAACGTTTCAATTGCCTTAATTAAACCGATCGAGCCAATACTAATTAAATCCTCAATCGGCGTACCCGTATTATCAAAACGTCTAGCAATATAAACAACAAGACGTAAATTACGTTCAATTAGTGTGTCTCTAGCTCGTAAATCACCATTCATAAAGGATGCAATGACTGTAACTTCTTCTTCTCGACTTAATGGCACTGGCAATGAATCATTTCCCCCTATATAGTACGTTTCACGACTCCGAAACTTACTCCATAATTTTTTCAAGCTAGCAAGTAGCCTAAGAAGCAATAGTTCTCCCCCTCTATGAGTTATTTGAAAGCGCTGAAAAATGTAAAATTGCTGCTGTGCTATGTGGAAAATTTTTAGCCTTCTTTGTTAAAACGATATATTCATTTGTTTTCACTTGTGGGGGCTCCCCCTTTATTTGCCACTCATTAAAGCGAAAACCTAGCACAACTGATTGCTGTTGTACTGTATTGACATGAATAAATCGAATTAAACGCTGATAATCTTCTGAAAACATGGATACATTATACGGATCCGTTTCTTGCCATTCTACTAATGATTTGCAAAATGCTGCAGGTAAATGTGGTTTTAACGCTGTATAAGAGACAAAGTGAACTGGCTTTCCTGATAGAGGTTCAATTGCTTGATTTCCCGTATCTACAAAAGCAGAGAGCGGTATTGTTACATCAAAAATTGTTAATGTTGTATCAAAAACAAACTGTCCACTTAAACGCACAAGCTTAACAAATCCCCATTGCTTATAAAAAACAACTAGGTTACCAACAGCTAAGAGTAGGCAAATAATAATAAAATGGATGATAGAAAGATTTTTTAAATAGGGTTGTAATGCTGTAAGTAACCCTCCAATAATAATTGTTGCTGTAAAAACAATTGGCCCTTGTTTTTGAAAACTTCGAAGCTTAAAGCGAAAAGCTATACCAATTAATAAAATAAAGCTCAGCAATGTTGTCCACAGCAATTGACCACCAATTACAGCTACAAAACTACTACAAATCGAACTCATTAATAATCTTGTATTCTTTACAAAAACCCCTGTTACCTTTGCCGTAAACGTGAGTATCGCTAGATTAAATAGCGTATTAATGAGCACCAGCCATTCTCCATACATAACAGCCGCCTCCTACTTACAAAGTTAGCACGTTATGCTCACAAATATTGTCAAACAATCGCATCATTTCCTTAAAATCTTTTGACAAAATACATGGTTTCCTTACACATTTGAACAACTTTACAGACAAATATAAAAAGCTCGTATTCTACATAAGTAAAATACGAGCTTTTTAGAAATAAGATACTATCCACGATTTTTACGATTTCGTAAAAACGCAGGTACCTCAAGCATATCATCTTGGCCATATTGTTGTTGATTTTGACGAGGCTGCTCTTGCTGAACATGCATTTCTTGACGTTGTTCACGAATAGGTGCTTGCGCTTGCTGTTGTTGTACAGCTTGTCTATTTGTATTTATCGAAGGTCTTGGAGTGTTGCGCTGTTGTTGTAATGCTTCTTCTGTGAAGCCAGTCGCAATCACAGTTACAATAATTTCATCTTTTAGATTTTCATTAATAACAGAACCAAAAATCATATTTACCTCTTCATCTGATGCTGAAGCTACAATATCTGCCGCTTCTTGGACTTCGAATAGGCTTAAGTTCGAGCCGCCAGTAATATTCATAAGGACACCTTTAGCGCCATCAATTGAAGATTCAAGTAAAGGACTTGAAATGGCTTTCTTGGCTGCTTCTGCAGCACGGTTTTCACCTGTTGCAATACCAATCCCCATTAACGCAGAACCTTTGTTAGACATAATTGTTTTTACATCTGCAAAGTCTAAGTTAATAAGACCTGGTGTCGCAATTAAATCTGAAATACCTTGTACACCTTGTCGTAAAACATTATCAGCCTCACGGAATGCCTCTAACATCGGCGTAGATTTATCGACAATTTGTAGTAGTTTGTCGTTCGGAATAACGATTAAAGTATCCACAGCTTCCTTCATGCCACCAATACCACCGATAGCTTGAGTTTGACGCTTACGACCTTCAAACGTAAATGGTCGCGTAACAACACCAACAGTAAGTGCACCTAAATCGCGAGCAATCTGTGCAATGACTGGCGCTGCACCAGTACCAGTTCCTCCACCCATTCCAGCTGTAACAAATACCATATCTGCTCCACGTAGAACCTCTTCTAATTGTTCACGGCTCTCTTCGGCAGCTTTTTTTCCTACCTCAGGATTTGCTCCTGCACCTAATCCACGAGTAAGTTTTGCTCCAATTTGTAGCTTCACTTCTGATTTTGATAAATTTAGTGCCTGTGCATCAGTGTTTACTGCGATAAAGTCTACACCTTGTACACCATGTTCTATCATTCGATTGACAGCGTTGTTACCGCCGCCACCAACACCAATAACTTTTATTACTGCAAGTTGATCAACACTTGTATCAAATTCTAACATTTCTTTTTCCTCCCACGGTAACTCGACTCTGTATCATTCATTACGCATTCTAGTTAATCAAAAAACTTATCAAATAATTTTTTTGCTCTACCGATTACGCTTCCTTTTGATTCTGAAGGTGAAGCATATTCTTGCTTCTTAGGTGTGGCTGATGGTGACCCTACAACCGCATATTCAATAGGCTGCGTATTCGTACCTTTTCCGTAAAAATCATCTTCTAAATAGGCGTAACGAATAAGTCCAACTGCCGTCGTAAATGAAGGCTCCCTAACGCCAATATAATCGGGTGTATATATTCTAACACGAGTTTGCAGTATTTGACGTGCCAGTTGAGCAATACCTTCAAGCTTTGCAACACCACCCGTTAAAACAACACCGCCAGGTAAATCACGGACACCTAGACGTGCTAACTCGTCAATCACTAACTCAAAAAGTTCTTCCAGGCGTGCACCAATTATTTCTGATATATAGCGCTGACTGTACTGATCAGTTGAATCTGTTCCAACAATTGGTACTTCAAAGATTTCATCATCTGATGCGTCATCATAAAAGGCATGTCCAAATTGATGTTTAATTTGTTCAGCTTGTTCCGTTGGTGTTTTTAAAACGATTGAAATATCTTTCGTAATATGATCACCACCAACTGGAATAACACCTGTATGTGTTAACAATCCCTCTTCAAACACTGTAATAGTAGTTGAGCCTCCACCCAGGTCAATAAAGGCTGTCCCTTGGTTTTTCTCATCCTCTGTTAGTGCAAAAAAGCCTGCTGCTAGCGGTTGCAAATATATTTCTCGTATACTTAATCCTGCTCGCTCTACACAACGTAAGACATTGTGTAAAAGTGTTTTGGAAGTTGTAATCATCGTTGCATCCATTTCTAGACGAATTCCAATCATACCACGTGGATCTTTAATCTCATCTAAGTTATCCACAATAAATTGTCTTGGAATAATGTTCACTAATTCACGTTCAGGAGGTATTGACATGACTTGTGCAGATTCCACTACTCTGTCTAAATCATCGTCTGTAATTTCTCTATTTTCACTATTTACAGCGACAACACCTTTAACTAGCTGTAACATCGTCTGGTTAGCTGGAACACCCAGAACGACTTCATTAATTTGATAACCAGTCATTCGTTCTGCTTGTTCAATTGCTTTTCGAATCGATTGAACTGTTGCATCAATATCAACAATCGCACCTTTCCGAACGCCATTCGATTTTACATTTCCGACGCCAATTACATGTAATTGACCGTCACTCATTTCACCTATTAATACCTTGATAGAGGATGATCCTATATCAAGGGAAATATATAAATCTTGCTGATTCAATTCGCTGCACCTCCTTGAAAAATGCTCTTATTTTCATTCTATTGTAAATTTGGCGTAATGTCTAAGCAAATCGAGTATTTTGCTCAATTTTTCTCTCATTCTATGGAAGTTTTCTTCTTTTTGTGACGTTTTTCATCTAGCCTAGTTAGTAAAATACGCCTAATAATTGCTATATTTTGGAACAAACGTACTCCGAAAGCGAAAATGGCAGCTAAATACAAATCTATCCCTAAATACACTCCTAAAAAGGCTAAACCTGCTGCAAGAATTATATTAAAAAAGAAGCCTGACACAAAAACTTTATCATCGTATACTTGCTGCAATTGAGCACGAATTCCGCCAAATAATGTATCTAAAGCTGCTAAAACTGCTATTGACAGATAATTTTCATAGATAGAGGGAATTTGTATATTCGTTAACAAGCCTAGGGCAAGTCCAAATATCAAACCTAAAAATGGTAGCCACATATTTTAATCTCCTTTTTTCACCTCTGTTAAATAATCATTTGTCAATGGCTGATCAAATGCTGGGATTGTTAATTGCTCAGTCGGCTCTTCAATTATTAAATTAAAATTATCTAAATAAAAGGAATCAATAAATGTTGAAGCTTGTAACGAATTGTACATTTTTTGAGCTTCCTTGAAATTGCTTGTCCCAACGTAAATTTCAAAAGGAGGCGATGTCAGTGCTACACTATTCACAGTCGTTTTTCCATTTATGTCTCGAATTGCTGTCGTATGTACAACACGATTTCCATCAATCGAAACACTAGCCGCATTGTTTTTAAACAATGCATTCAATAGTTGAGTCAGCAAATCAGGTGAAATTTCTTGGATGGCATATCCCATTTCCACTAACTCTTGCGCTGGCTCTACACGCAAGACAACTCCTGGACCTGTAACTTCCGTTAAGCCTGCTTGAAGCTTTAAACGATTCAATGTCTCATTTAAAGCTGCCTGTAAACTTGCTTTTTCAGATTGCTCATAGCGACCCACTACTTCATTGAGTGAGCGAATTTCTGCTAATAATGTGGAATGTCTTTGCTTTTCTTCTGCTAATTCCTCTCTTATGGCCCAAATATCTCGTGTATCTCGCTCAGCTGGTTGTTGTATAGTATTGTACTGTACCGCTATCATCAAACCGATAATAAATAGCACGATCGTTATTCGGGTGTACATATTTTTTTTCAAAATAGCCCCTCCTAGACGTATCGTAACCCCCAAAATAACGCCTTAGATTTTGAATAATGCAAATGCATGTAAAATCTGAAAAAACTCTGGAGGCTAATGTTGAAATTTAAAATTAACTCTCAACTTTTACTTTTGGCATACTTAATTTTTGATTTTCTTCTAATGACACAACAATATTGTCATTTAATAGCTGATCCACTACACCACCATTTAAATTTAATGAGGACGCCAATGCAGGAGAATCACCTACAGCCTCAATAATAAATGGCGCAGGATGTTGCTTGCCGTCAATCGTAATCACAGGTCCATTACAACGTATATAGGAATTCGCTAGAACTCGTTGGCCATTGATGGCAATTGCCTGAGCACCAGAAATTTTTAGCTCATTGAGCAATTTAAACACATGGCTTTCATGTACAATATAGTCATTAGGATTTGCAGATTTAGGATCATAATCACCATCTTGCAACGTTATACGAATTCCTTTTCCTTCTGCTTGTAAATCGCCTAATAATAATCGTAAATCCTCTGCTTCTTCAACAAGCTTTTTGTTTGCCTTTTCATCTGCAACAAATGATTTCTCATACTTGCGAATTTTTTCTTGCAGCGTATTTGCTTCTTCTGCTAGTACTTTATTCCGTTCCTGCTGAGTTATTAACTCCTCACGGTATGAATCCTCTTGCTCAAAAAGCTCTGAATCAATCGAACCTGCATTCCGGTTATCTTTTGCCTGATTGTATGAATAGCCAATAATGAATCCCATTGTTATACAAACAATAAGCAATTCAAATTGCTTCCTTGACAAAAAACTCCCTTTGCTATTCATTCGTTTGTTGCTCATCATTATTCACTTCCTGGTTGCTCGTTTCTTCATCTTCATTTTCACTTACATCAATGCTAATTTTGTTGTATTCATCATTGTAAGGACGATAATATGAGCCTACCTCTAAATCAATAACACCCTTTTCTAAATTACTAATTTGTGCCACAATTGAGGGGTAATAATTTAACTTATCAGCTAAAGTTTGAATAACAGCACGTACTTCATAACCGTCATTCATATAGAGTCTGACTGCATTAGGGTTTGTCTCATTACGGTTTGTATTGACTTGAGAAATTAAGGCTAATACTTCTGGCTTTAATTGTGCTAATTGCTCAACAAGCTTGTTGATTGTTTTTTCACCAGTTATACCAATAAAAACAGGAGCATCAATTGGCACCTCATCACCAGCTTGTTCAAATCGTTTGCCATTTTCGAGTAAAGGATAATAGGTACCGTCACCAGCCAGGTATGCAACTTTTTTCCATTCTTTTATTTCTATTGTTACATCACGCAGCCAGTTACGTTTAACATGTGCTTCTTTTACCCATTTATCCTTGAGTATTAACTTCTCAATATCATTTACCTTAAAACCCCACATCGACTTTCCAGGAGCCAGAGTACTGGCCTGTAAATAATAATGTTCATCTGCTAAGCGAGCACCTTTGACTGTAATTTTGTTGATTTTACTGTAAGGAGATTGAAAATAAAGGAGTACTGCTAACACGATAAAGAAAAGTAATATTAGCACTATAAATTTCCGATTTGTACGCTTTTTTCGTCGCTTTTTTAGCGTAGGTATGCGATCTTCTATGTCAATTACTTTCTCCAAAAAGTACTCCTCCTTTATATTTATTTCGCTAATTGATAAATAATACCTATTATTAACCACATTGTTACTAAAGATGTTCCGCCGTAACTAATAAAAGGCAGTGTGACCCCTGTTACAGGTACTAAACCAATCACTACAGATATATTTAGAAATGCTTGCACGGTCAGCATTGTAACAAGTCCTATAATGGCGTAATAGGATGCTCTCGTTTTAGCTTGCACTGCAAATTTATAACCAGCATAAATCGCTAGTACAAATAATGCTAAAATAACTAGACCCCCAAGCAATCCAACCTCTTCTAAAATAATCGCATAAATAAAATCATTTTGAGGCTCAGGTAAATATAAAAACTTCTGTCTACTTTGTCCAAAACCATGACCAAAAATGCCGGCGGGTCCAATTGCCATTAATGATTGTACAGCTTGAAATCCACTCACCAAGGGGTCCGCCCATGGATCAAGAAATGCTTTAATGCGCTTTAATCGATATGGTGCTGTTGCAATCAACCCTACTAATCCTGCAACTCCTACTACCATAAACATCCCATAAAGTTTTAATGGATATCCTGCTACAAAAAACAATAAAAAGACTGAGACCACTAATATAAATACCGAGCCAAAATCAGGCTGCAACATAATGAGGATCACAGGTAATACTAAAACGAATCCATGACGCCAATTAATAATCGGTGTACCTGTTTTATGCTGCGCTAATATATGACTCAAGTACACTATGACTGTAATTTTCGTTAGCTCTGCTGGCTGAATGGTTAATGGACCTACACCAATCCAGCTTTGCGAGCCATTTCGTACTAGTCCAATGCCTGGAATAAGTACAAGGACCAGTAAAATTAACGAAAAAATATAGGCCATTTTCCAAAACGATTGCTCTCTCAAAATATTTAATCGAATGGTGATTAAAAATACGACAATGGCAACAGCAAAATACATACTTTGCTTCATATAAAACGGCATTTTTCCACTATAATGAACGGCACTCCAATAGGTACCTGCAGAATAGACGAAAATAATGCCGATTATTGATAGCATCAATGTTGTGACGAGCAACAAATAGCTTTCTTTTCCTCTCAGTAATGCCATCCTTCCAAGTCAAGTATATTCTAAAATAGTTACAGACTTATGACAGCTTCATTACAGCTTCAATAAAAACATCTCCTCGAATTTCGAAACTGTCATATTGATCCCAGCTTGCACATGCAGGAGACAATAGAATAACATCACCCTCAGCTGACATCGGTGCCGCATAATGTACAGCATCCTCAACATTTTGTGCAATAATTGCTTGCTGAACACCACAAGACTTCGCAAATTCTACAAAGCGTAGGCCTGTTTCTCCAAACGCCACTACACCCTTGACATGCCCCATGCATGGACGTAATTCCTCAAACGAATGACCTCGATCTAAGCCTCCCGCTAGAAGAATAACAGGTGCTTGAAATGCATCTAAGGCGCTTTTTGTAGCTAAGCAGTTTGTTGCTTTGGAATCATTGTAAATTTTCCTTCCATTCCATTCACGTACAAACTGTGTACGATGACGAACGCCACCAAAAGTCGCAAGAATCTCCTCCATTTTAGCTTTATCACAACCAACTAAAATACATGCTGCTACAGCTGCTAAAATATTTTCTAAGTTATGTTTACCTGGCAAAGCAATAATAGCTCGATCCATATATGGTTCCCCTTGCCAGTAAATCGTTGTGTCGTCTGCACTAATTCCATCAGCTGTACGTCCCTTTGAACTAAACGGAACCTTATTTCCTTTAGATTTTGCAGCATAACCAACAACAATTGGCTGATCTGCATTATAAATAAAATAATCATTCTCATCTTGATTACGAGTAACACCGAATTTTGCCTCTGCATAATTATCAAATGTTCCATGATAATCAAGATGCGCATCATATAGATTTGTTAGAATAGCAATTTTAGGTTTGAATGTTTTTGTGCCCATCAATTGGAATGAGGATAGTTCTGTTACAATGATATTATCTTTCTGAGCTTCTCTTGCAACACCACATGCAACTGTTCCAATATTCCCAGCAATCAGTGGCTTCTTACCACCATTATTCAGCATGTCAAAAATTAAAGTTGTCGTTGTTGTTTTTCCATTTGAACCAGTGATACCAATAAACGGTGCTTCGCTTATCAAATAGGCCAACTCAATTTCTGTCCAAACAGGTATTTCTCGGCTAATGGCATCCGCTACAATTTTATTACTGTAAGGAATACCTGGATTTTTTACAACTAATTCAAAGCCTTCATCCAGTAAATCCTCTGGATGACGACCACAAATAACTGTTATTCCCTTTTGCAATAGACCCTGTGCATCAGGACTTTCATCAAATGGCTTTGAATCATTGACCGTCACAAAGACGCCTAGTTCATGTAAAATTTCGGCTGCTGCCACCCCACTTTTTGCTAGGCCTAAAACAAGTACCTTTTTATGTTGTAGATCTGTATAGTTTCTCATAAGAACGCCTCCGATAAAACTGCAATCAATGCTACTGCTAATGCGGTTGACCAAAAGACAAGGACAACTTTCCACTCTGACCAACCCGATAATTCAAAATGATGGTGGATAGGACTCATTTTAAAAATACGTTTTTTACGAAGCTTAAAACTACCTACCTGTAAAATAACAGATAATGTTTCAATTACAAACACTAATCCCACTAATAACAATAAGAATTCTTCTTTTATTAATACAGATACCATTGCTAAAGCTCCGCCTAATGCCAATGACCCTGTATCTCCCATAAATACCTTCGCAGGATTTGCATTAAACAGCAGAAATCCTAATAATGCCCCAGTTACAGCAAAGGCAAATAAAGCAATATCAGCTTGATCTTGGAAAAGCGCAATTACGCCAAATGCTGCAAAGGCAATAGATGCTGTACCTGCCACAAGTCCATCCAGACCGTCTGTTAAATTTACTGCATTCGAGAAGCCTACTAACCAGAAAATTAAAAAAGCCACATAGAAAATCCCTAAATCAAACGTCATGTCTGTAAATGGTATTGCAAGCGTTGTATCGAATGATCCTACGTGCAGTAAGAAATAAGCCAGAACTGCAATGACGATTTGACCAATCAGCTTTTGTAGCGATGTTAAACCAAGGTTTCGTTTAAAAATAACCTTTAAGCCGTCATCTAGAAATCCGATTAAGCCAAACCCAGCTAATACTAACAACAGTACGACAGTTTGTGTTGTAATTAAATCTAAAAAGCTTCCTACACCAACTGTAGTGAGGATAATAGCAATTAAAAAAATAATGCCCCCCATCGTTGGAGTACCTGCTTTTTTCATATGTGATTTTGGTCCTTCTTCACGAATACTTTGACCGAATTTAAGTCGACGAAGAAGAGGAATACTAATTGGTGCCAGAATAACTGTTACTATAAAGGCAAGAGCTAAAATGGTAAGCGTTGTTGCGAGTTTCATTGAAAAATCTCCTTTAAATCTTGTTTCACTTTCTTCTTCAAGAAAAAAGCATAAACTTTCATTTATTTATTACTACCCTTCATAATAATAGTGGTTCTTTCCCATTTTTTAAAGGTAAAGTTATATTAGTTCTCCAAATATAAATGAATTGTGCCATCTTGTTTGATAACACTATCCACTTCAGGCAGTTGATTACCAATTTTAGTTCCTTCACCATGCCATTCAATGCGGAATGGATAATGTTGCTTCGCAATATCATCCTTCGTTTGACCAATAAAGCTTGGTACTTTCACAGTGATTGGATCACCCCAACGATAATCTTTTTCAAGTTGTTCCTTCGATTTTTCAATGCCAACAAAAGGTGCAGCGTCTTCAATAATTTGACCAACAATTGGAGCTGCTACAACACCACCAAATTGAGTTGTTTTCTTCGGGTTATCCACCGCTACATAAACGACAATCTGTGGATTATCCGCTGGTGCAAAGCCAATAAAAGATACGATATATTCTCCGCTTTTATAACGACCATTCTCTACTTTCTGTGCTGTTCCTGTTTTTCCTCCAATACGTAAGCCATCTCGATAAGCCTGTCGTCCAGACCCCTTTGCTACAACTGATTCTAATGCACCTCGAACCTTTGCAGATGTCTCCTCACGAATAACCTGTTTTTTAACTTCTGGTTCAGTCTCTTTTATGACTTCCCCAGTATTCGGATTGAAAATTTTATTCACAACATATGGCGTATAAAGCTTACCCCCATTTATAGCTGCAGCGACTGCCTGCACTTGTTGAATAGGAGTAACAGCCACGCCTTGGCCGAAAGAAGTTGTTGCCTGCTCCACAGGCCCAAAGGCTTCTTTAGAAAATAATATTCCTGAAGCTTCACCTGCTATGTTAGACCCTGTCTTTTGACCAAAGCCAAAATCTTTAATATATTGTAGTAATCTTTCATTGCCAAGTCGTTGTCCTAATTCAATAAATCCCGGGTTACATGAATTCTCTACAACTTCAAGGAATGTTTCATGACCATGCCCACCACGATTCCAGCAACGTAATCTAGCACCTGCAACCATCGTATAGCCTGGGTCATAAAACGTATCATGTTCTAAATCAACTAAATTCTCTTCTAGAGCTGCACTCAAGGTAATAATTTTGAACGTTGAGCCAGGCTCGTAGGTCATCCATACAGGTAAATTCCGATTATAGATAGCAGGCTCAACAATTTGATATTCTGCTGGATGAAAGGTAGGGTAGGATGCTAATGCTAAAATCTCGCCATTATTTGGATTCATTGCAATAGCTAATGCTTGGTCAGCCTCATAACGCTCCATAGCCTGAGACAGTTCACGCTCCACTATTTGCTGCACATCTACATCAATTGTAAGCTCTACCGTTGCACCATCTTCTCCAGCCTTCCAAGCACTTGCAACATTCGGTAAATTATTTCCCTTCGCGTCTGTAAAAAGGCGAATGGCTGAGGAGTTAGCCTGAAGTAGTTTATTATATTCATATTCAATGCCAGCTAACCCTTGGGCATCATAGCCTGTAAACCCTAAAAATCGTGAGAGCATTGTGCCATATGGGTAATCCCTTGCATAATCTACCCCGCTATATAAGCCCTCGATTTGCATTCCTTGTAATTGCACCGCTTTTTCATAAGAAATATTTTTTCCTTCCGGTGCTAATTTCACTAAATATTCTCTTTTCTTCATTTTCTCCAACAGCCTTTGTTCATCAACTTCCAGTACCTGTGCTATCTTTGCAGCAGCCCCTTCGATATCTTTGCTTTGAGAAGGCATGAAATAAAGAGTGGGTGCAAGCTTATTTGTGACAATACTTTGCCCATCACGATCTGTTATATGACCACGTTCATTTGCAAAAGGAATTTCTCGGTCCCAATTCTCTTCTGCCTTCTTTGTTAGCTCCTTTTGATCTAGTACCTGTAAGAAGAACAATCTAATAACAATGGCTACTGCAACACACATAAATAACACATATAAAATACGTAAACGTTTTTTAGAATGGATAGAAATCCACTTCATTCGACATCACACCTTGTTTTTTACAACGTATGAAATAAAGTGGACTTCTATTCAGTATCTATTGATCAACTATTTGTTCAACTTCACCATCAGATGTAGCTTCAACATCTTTTAAAAAGCTTTCTGCAGGTGTTTTCAGCTTCACAACTATCGGTGAACTATCTGAAATTACAGTACCTGCTGATACACTCTGACTGGCTACAAAGCCCTCACCAACAACCTCTATCTCAAGATTAGCCATTGATTTGAAAACAAGTACATTGCGCAACGACCAATCAGTAAAGTTTGGCAGTGAAATATCGCCCTCTGTTTTTAAAAACACAAAATTACCTTTTATAAGTTTTTGAGGACCTTTTGGATATTGGTCAATGATTTTCCCGCCGCTTCCAACAACAACTGGCTGCAGACCATTATTTGCAAGCTCTACCTGTACAGTCTCAGCACTTTGACCTGTGTAATCCTGGATTGCTGCATTATCCACCTGCTTGACATCTTCTGTATTAACATTTAAATACTTTAAACTATTTAGCATTACTGGCTTAAATACTTTTGACACTGGAACTGAACCATTTTCTCCTTTTTTGAGCTTCGGTTTTGTTACTGAGACGTACATAATGAGCTGTGGATTATCAACTGGAGCCATCCCTAAGAATGAATACAGATACTCATTTGCAAGATAACCACCACTTGCTTTTGGTATTTGGGCAGTTCCTGTTTTACCTGCAACCTCATATTCATCAAGAATAAAGTCCTTCGCTGTCCCATGATCAGCTGTTAATGTAGATGCAAGGATTTCCCTTACTTGCTTCGCTGTGTCAGCAGAAACTGGCTGTCCTTTTTCAATTGGTTTATGGTTTTGGATGATTTTCTCTGTAGACGGATCAACAATTTGATCAATAACATAGGGCTGCATCATTTTGCCTTCATTTGCTATTGCTGTCATAGCTTGAATAAGCTGAATTGGCGTAACCGTTGAGCCTTGGCCAAATGTTGTTGTAACACGTTGAATAGGATATTTTGATAAAAGTGTACCTGCTGCCTCATTCGGTAAATCAATGCCTGTCTTATTACCAAAACCAAATTTATCTAAATAATCATAAAAGACATCCTCACCGATAAGCTTTAATAAATATGCCATTGCCGTATTGGAAGAACGTTGGAATCCTTCTAAATACGTAATCGTACCCCAACCGTTCCCATTATTATGGTCTCTAACTTCACGATCAAGAACTCTATATCTCCCTGACTTATACCAAGCATTTGGAGGCCATGTATCTGTATCAATAGCTGAGGCAAGCGTGAATGTTTTCATTGTTGAGCCTGGTTCAATGGTTTCCTCAATTACATCGTTTAGCCATTTCATATTTGTACCTTCACGTGTATCAGGATTAAATGTTGGACGCTGGGTCATCGCTAGTATTTTTCCTGTTTTCGGTTCTGCCACAACGGCTGTCATAGATTCAGGATTATACTCCTTTTCAACCAGTGACATTGCTTCCTCTAAAAAGCTTTGAATTGTTTTATCAATCGTTAAATAAATGTCATCACCATTTTTTGCAGGTGTCACCATTTTTTCGCTATTTGGCAATAGATAACTAAAAGCATCTGTCTCGTACTCAATTTTACCGTCTTTTCCAGATAGCTCCTTGTTATAGGTTAATTCAAGCCCCATTTTACCTTTTGTCGTGAACGTATGATCCTTATTTTCCTCTTTCACTGCGAAGCCAATTAAATGTGAGGCAAAAATACCATTTGGATAATAGCGTTTCAAATCATTTACAAATAGAATCCCAGGCAATTTCTTATCTTTGATTTCACTCATAACCTTATGGCTAATTCCTCGTCCTGCACTACCAAATTCAACTTGATAAGGTTTTTCTCCATTAGCCTTTAACCTTGTTAGCTGTTTATAAATCGCTTCCTTATTCTTTTCAGCTTCTTTATCCATTTGAATATACTGCGATAAAATTTCAGCTGTTTTTTCTGGATCTACAACATGTCGCGGATCTTTTTTATCTGTCGTAGCTTTTTCATTGACGACTGCGATTAATCGATAACTAAGGGTATCTTCCGCTATAACTTGTCCAGTTTGATCGTAAATCTTACCACGACTGGCTGTTATCGCACTTTCCTTGCTATACTTTGCAGCTGCTCTAGCCGCTAGCTCCTGTCCTTCTGCCTCACCTGTCGCCTGTAATGTCACCATTCTTGTGAATAATAGAAAAAAGAGCCCTCCATAAAAAATCAATAATAGAAAGGCTCCCCATTGGAATCGAAATCTCTTTTTTTTCATTCTCCCGGCACTACCTTTACATTTTTCTCATTTTGAGTTAAACCGAGTTCTTTCGCTTTTTTCCATATATTTTCGTATGTAGAAAGTTCACTTACACGAACCGTCAAGTCAACATTCTCTTTAGCAATCTCTCCTGCTTCTGCTTCGATTTTTTGAATGTCCATACTTGTTGTTTGAATAGCCGCTTGCTTATTTAAAGCGACTACCGCTAATACAACAATAATACCAATTAATGTAATAAGCATTGTTTTTTCAAACTTCTGGTTCGTTTTTTTACGACGTTTGATAGTGGGTTGTGGACTAGGTGGTGTTATCGGTTGTTGCACTTGTTGATGTTGGTGCTGCCTTACACGTACTGCTGCCATTTACTCACGCCCTTTGTCGTTAATTTTCTCCACCACTCTAAGCTTCGCTGAACGTGCGCGATTGTTAATCTCAAGTTCCTCATCAGATGGAACAATCGGCTTTCTCGTAATAAGCTTTAAAGTTGGCTTCATGTCATCAGGAATTACAGGTAAATTTGGTGGTAATTCTGGTAATGATGACGCTTCCTTAAAAATAGTCTTACACAGGCGGTCCTCCAATGAATGGAACGTAATGACACTAATGCGCCCACCTACGTTTATCATATCAATCGCATCGACTAATGAATCCTCTGCCGCGCCTAGCTCATCATTAACAGCAATTCGTATTGCTTGAAAAATGCGCTTCGCTGGATGTCCACCTTTACGGCGTGCCGCTGCTGGAATACCCTCTTTTATAAGTTCTACAAGTTGGCCAGTAGTTTCAATCGGTGCCACCTTACGTGCCTCTTCGATTTTACGAGCAACTTGCTTTGAAAACTTCTCTTCTCCATACCGGAAAAAGATACGTACTAGGTCTTCATATGCCCATTCATTTACAACATGAAATGCTGTAAGCGATGCCGTTTGATCCATGCGCATATCTAATGGTGCATCGTGATGATAACTAAAGCCTCGTTCTGGTGTATCTAACTGTGGAGAAGAAACACCTAAATCATATAAAATACCATCTACTTGCTCAATACCAAGTGCTAATAACTCTTCTTTCAAATTCCGAAAATTAGAATGGATAAATGTCACACGTTTTATATAGGGTGCTAATCGTAATTTCGCATTGTTAATAGCTGTCATATCTTGATCAAAGCAAATTAAACGGCCCTTATCAGATAGTTGTTGTACTAAATATTCACTATGTCCTGCGCCACCTAGCGTACAGTCCACATAGATTCCATCAGGATCGATGTTCAACCCGTCAACAGTTTCTTTTAATAGCACGGTTGTATGATCGAACATACCACTCGCTCCCTTCAGGCCTTAACTTCATTCAACTGACGTCTTTACAAAAGTTAAAAATCAAAGCCAATCATATTTTCTGCAATTTCATTAAAGGATTGCTCGGACTCACTAAAGTAAGTCTCCCAAGCATCTTTTGCCCATATTTCTATTCGATTCGAAACACCTAGTACAACACATTCTTTTAAAAGATGGGCATGTTGCATAAGTGTTGAAGGAATATTAATCCGACCCTGCTTGTCTATTTCTACTTCAGTTGCCCCTGAAAAGAAGAACCTTGCAAATGCACGAGTATCTTTTTTGGTCATCGGTAAGCCCTTTAATTTTTCTTCGAGTTTTCGCCATTCATCCATAGGATAGCCAAATAAACAATTATCAAGTCCGCGTGTTACAACAAACATTTCGCCTAGGGCTTCACGAAATTTTGCGGGTACGATTAATCGTCCTTTCGCATCAACAGAGTGTTGATATTCTCCCATGAACATGCTATTCACCCCACTTTATTAAATAATGTACCACATCCCCCCACTTTCCTCCACTTTTTTTAAAAAAAACTTGACATTTCGCCACGTAATGTGCAAATAGACCTTTAGCAAATTTTTTGATCTATGCTAAATGACATAAATAAAGAGCTACCCTTAGTAGGATAGCTCTTTATTTATTATTAATATCGACAATGTTCATCAAATCTGCATTGTATCAAATTATTACTTAGGTATAAAGATATATTCGTTGCATTTTATAAATACAGTAAATAGTGGTGATTTCCAATACTATAATTTTGCTTAAGCATTTCTGTCACTAACATAGGTCCAAACTCATTGATATATTGGTACGGATTATAAGTTCTTTCCTGAAACCCCTCATTTGGATATAGCTCATTTTGCAGTGTTTTAAACTTACGAATGGTAGTTTCATGCTTATTAAGTACAGATTGTTCAATCTTTTGCAGTAAATAGTCAAATTGTTTTTGATGATTCTCTTTATTTTTTTCAAATATTTTACCTAACGGTACATGCTGTTCTTTTAAATAAAATACAAGCTGATTATATTTATCAAAAAGTTCCTGCTGCATTGTTTGAATTTGAGACTTCGCCTCTTGATCCTGCACTTCAGCAATAAACTGCTCTTTAAGCTGTAATGCCTTGCCAGCCCATACATCAGCAACGGTTAATTGTTGTTCACGTAGTAATTGTTCCACATGGCGTGTAATAATTGTAATATGCAGACGTGGAGCAAAAATAGGCATTTGTAGTCCTAGTACCGAAAATGCATCCTTCAACGTTGCCCAATAAGCAAGCTCCCCAGGACCACCAACAAACGCAAGAACTGGTAATGCCATTTCCTGCATAAGAGGACGCGTAACAACATTATTACTTAACCTCTCAGAATGATTCGCAGCAATATCCAATATCTCTTCTCTCGACAATTTAATATTTGCTGCTAGATTAACAAATGATTGATTCTTTCTTTCTAAAAGATGACGTTCTCCATCTTCAACAAAAAATAGATTTGCCGCTTCATTTGTCGCTAAAATAGGCTTCCCATAACCAGCGCGTTCAAGGAGCTCTTCTTTCTCTGTTACTACTCTAGCAATTTCTTCGTTATGTTGAATAATATGAGTGAAGTTTTCGCTCTCATACTGACGGAGTCTATAATTTGTTGCATCAATAAGCAACAAGCCCTCATCCTTGAATAGCTGATTCATAAGCTGCGCAAAGAAATCCGTAAATGTTTCACTCTTATTTAGAGTATCTATTAATTGTTTCATAAGTGCTTCAGTGAATTCAGTTTCACCAAAATCTTTCGCTATTGTATTCATTAATTGTGTCATGGTTTCTTTATTAATAGTTGTTGCTGAAGCCATTGTTTTACGTCTAGAGCGTTCGCCGTAGGCACGTTTTTTTACCTCTACCCCCTGCACTGTATACGTATGGTTTATCTCTTCTAAGTCATGATCTTCACCAGCAATCCAAAACACAGGAACAACTGGTCGCTGTAGCTTCAGACTTTGTTCTTTCGCTAATGTTATGACAGATATTGCCTTATGCACTGAGTAAAGAGGACCTGTTAAAATACCAGCTTGTTGCCCACCAACAACTGCAACAGCTCCTTGCTCAAGTTGCTGTAAATGCTCATTTGATTGCTTTGATATTCCAAGAGGCTCCATAAATTGGCGAATGATTGCTGCTATTTCTTTTTGGTCTTTTGCATGCTGTTCTAAATATCGCACACGTTTTTCAAAAGATTGATCGTTATATTCATATTCAAAAAACTCATGAATGGCAGTTTCTGGTGACCAATAATCTGCTAGCACACGATTTTCTATGGGTACTTGGATAGACTCCAGTTTCATTAACATAAACTCCTCTACTCACTAAATCATCTTACCCTTAATAAGCAAAATTGAAAAAATAAGTTCCATTAATACTATGCGATTTATCCTAGAACGATTATTTAAAATGACAATTCTCAACAAATATTAAGAAAATACTCAATTCAACCTGCTCTTCTAAGCGAATAACATGCACTTACATTTTACACATCAAATATTTGGTATTTTCCCAACTTATTACTTATAAAGAGTTAATTTTATAGAAACATTTTTAATGTTATTATTTTAACGCTTATGGCTTCAACTTGAAAAGAAAATGCTTAGACAGTCTGTAAATATTCTATAACGGATTGAATAATTCCAACAACACAAATAACCACATAGGCCGTACTTAGCACTAAAAATTGAAAGCGCCAAATTTTTTTCAGCAGCGGCTTCACTTCAATTTCTTTTTTCGTTCGCCAATCAATATATGTAAAAATCATAGCCATCGTCAGTGCTAGCATTACTAAAAGCACACCAACATTGACACTCCACAAAACACCAATTGCTAACGGCACTGAAAAAAACAAACAAAATGTCGTTACATCTGAAGCAGCCCCAAAAGCATGTGTGCCTCGGATTTTTACCTTTCGACCAATTAAATAGACAATTACAAAAAGAAGAATTGGGCAAAAAATAATGACACTAATCACAATATGTAAAAAATCTTTCAACGTCTTTCACCACACTCTTCAATTGCAAGTACTTGGTGATATAAAGTACGCAAGGTTGGCAAATCATGACCATTTTTTAAAGCCTTATTGAGCAGCACCCCAACAATCGTATCAATTTCGCTTTTTCTTCCTTGTACACGGTCTGTTAGCATGGAAGAAGTGTTATTCGCTGTTTGTTCACATAAATCAACAACTTTAGAAAAGGGTATCGTTTCTTCAATTCCTTTAAAAGCCACCATTAGCTCTTTATAGATAGTTTGCATAATTAAAAACGCTTGTTTATTTGTGACTAACTCCCCGTTTTTCACTTGCAAAACAGCTGTCAATGGATTAATCAAGCTATTCAGTACAGCTTTCTCAAATAATATTTGTTGTGCATTATCCACCAATTGAACTGGAAACAAAGCATTCTCGAGTAATAATAGCCTATTGAATATAGCACTTGCTCCTCTTTCTAATGCAATCTTACAAACACCAACACCTCTATGTTGTACAGTTGATGAATCTATCAGTTGGGCGCCGAATGACACCGTGCAAAAAGCTATATTCTTTTGCGCTAATTGTAGTGCTTCCTCAAAATGCGCTAAGCCATTTTGCATAAATAGTAAGGGAACTTCTTTCGATAATAATGACAATTGTTCGTACAGCTCATGTAATTGACCATATTTAACTGCAATTACAATTAAATCTTGCTGCGGAAGCTCCTTTAAATCAGTTGTTGAAGCTATTTTTTGAACAGTTTTCGTTCCATCAACATTGATTCGTGTTAGATCATTTGCACGTAGCTCATCTACCTGTTCTTGCCTTCTAGAGACCAATGTTACAGTACTACCTGACTCAGCAAAAAAGCTTGCCATTAGCTGACCGACTGCACCTGCACCAATAATCGCTATCTTCACAACACTTCGTCACCTCCCGCATCACTCTTATAATGTGAAATTCCTTTTAAACAGTTTTACCACAAAAAGCTGTATGATTCATTTTTCCCGCTTTACAGAAGGAGGTGCCTTAGAAAATATCTAAGGCACCTCCTATACAGGTTCTTCTATTATACAGGAATGACTGATTGTTTACGATAAAATATGGATAATTGTTTACTAGCATAGCCAGAAAACAGTTTTTAACATACCACTTCAAAAAGGAAAAATATCCATCATTCTCTATATTTATCGTTTAATCTTTCATTAAAGAATATCCTTGTTGCAGCCATTTCACTAGTTTGTCATGCTCATTTTGCAACTCACGGTGTCTAATCTCAAGGGTTTGATAAGCATCTGTTAATTCATCAAAACTTGTCAACGCCAATTTCAAATGACTTCGCATTGACTGTTGTGGTTGATTTCGTACAGCTAATAGTGACTGACTATATTGACCACGTAAAGTTTTATTCCAACGAAAACCACACGCTTGTTTTGTACGACCTAGTTCAGAAGCAGCTAATTCAAATGCTTCTAACTGCGTTTTACCATTTTGCACATTATGCAAGACGATTTCTGCTAATCTTTCATCGTCTTCTTTTGTCCATTGATCTTTTCTTTTTTTCAATTCCATAATCTATCACCCTCGCATTTTTTACTACTATATGCAAGAGTAAGCAAAATAGAATCATTGAATAAAAAAAGACAGCGATTATGCTTTTCAATCATCGCTGCCGTTATACATTAATTATTGTTCTTCTTAGTCAGGAAATTATTAACTGCCTCATGATGGGCTTCACTTTCCCACAACTTTGCACAGGTACGAACTTCCTCCATTACACGTTCATACATATTCCGTTCACGCCACTTACGAAGCTCAATTTCTTTATAGGCCTTATGAACAGAAGGATGTATTTTACGCATATGTTCAATAAAATCATTTAACGCTTCTTCTTTCGAGCCTTCAAAAACACGCATAGCCCAACCAATTTCATATAGTAATTCAGCTGGGTAAGGCTTGGCGTCTACTAGCATCTTCATTGCACGATCATGACGTAGGCCTCGTTCAAATAAGTATGTACCGCCTCCCCAGCCACTTGTAATTGCTAATGTCCCTTGTATAAAACCACATTTTGCATGACTGGCTACTAGACGAAAATCGCAAGCTGTTGCAATCTCGCAACCTCCTCCAACTGCGGTTCCATTAATCAAAGCAATTGTTGGTACAGGTAAAGTTGCAAGATCATACAATATTTTCCCCATCTTACTTAGCATCCCAAACGCTTCATCCTCTGTTTCAAGCGAATGGAATTCTGATAAATCCCCGCCCGAGCAAAATGATTTATCACCCGCACCGGTTACAACTAAAAAACGAACATTATCATGGTTTTGAATATATGTAATTACTTCTTGCAGGCCATCCATAACCTCGTCATTGACCGCATTTCGCTTTTCTTCACGATTAATGGTAAAAGTCATAATGCCTTCATTATTGTCAATTGTATACGCCATACTATCTCCCCCTTTGTCCCAATGAATAAATTGTATCACACAATTATTATTGCACTATACATCTTTTTATTATTAACGAAATATTCCGTCTCTTCGAGCATACAAAAAGGCTAGTAAAGAGCCATGGTCTCTCTACTAGCCTTTTAAGTGAGCAAACACTGAATTATTTGCTTACTACTTCTTTACCTTTGTAATGTCCGCAAGCTTTGCAAACACGGTGTGATAATTTTGCTTCACCACAGTTTGGGCAAGCTACCATACCAGGTACAGATAGTTTGAAATGCGTACGACGCTTTCTTTTTGCAGTTTTAGAAGTTCTTCTAAATGGTACAGCCATTGATGGCACCTCCTTACAGATCGTCTATTCGTCTGTTTGATCAAAATACTTAGCTAAAGCAGCTAGTCTTGGATCCACTTTTTGCTCATCAGCTTTTTTGTGTAGCTCAACGTCTTCATCTGTTGCGTAAGACCAGTTTTTCCCACCTTGCATTTGTCCTTCGGTATTCTCTTTGAATACTTGCATAGGTACCTCAAGAAGAATAAGTTCTTCAATAACTGGCTTCATGTCGATGACTTCACCATCAATATAGTGAATGTCTCCGTCATCTTCCCCTCGTTTTTCTTCCTCAATCCAGCTGAAAATCTCAACTGTCTCAACTTCGATAGGAAACTCAACATCCTCCCACGTGCGTGCACATGGAAGTGTTAGCGTCGCCGTCACAGTTAGCTGACATGTCATTTGCGATGCACCAAAAGTACATAGCCCTTTTACATGAACGGGCGAAATTGCTCGAATATCCTGGTTTCGCTCCATCACCTCGTCCAATTGGACATAGGTGTCAATCGGCATCCCGTTTTGGCGGTATTTAGATAATTGATGAATTGACCATTTCATTCGTTTAATCACCTCGAGACAACACTGTTGATTATATAATGTGTAAAAATAGATGTCAAGATAATTTCTTGTCACCACTATAAAACCCAACTATAATTATATACTATAATACACGTATTTTCTTTATTTAGTACCTGCTAAATAGGTTACTACTAACAAGAAGTAAAAAATAGATGGGGGCTTGATGCATGAAAGCAGTTGGCGTAGTAGTTGAATACAACCCTTTTCACAATGGACATGCTTATCATTTAGAACAGGCAAAAAAAGCAGCACAAGCAGACCTTGTCATCGCTGTAATGAGCGGAACATTCCTGCAACGTGGTGAGCCAGCCATGGTTGATAAATGGACACGCACAAAAATGGCACTAGTCGGTGGTGTAGATATCGTCATCGAGCTGCCTTATGTTTATAGTACCGCACCTGCAACTGATTTCGCTAAAGGAGCCATTGCATTATTAACCGCAATAGGCTGTGAATCTTTTGCATTTGGCAGTGAAGACGGTTCCATACAACCCTTTATGAGTACGTTTGAGCTTATTCATGGACATCGAGAGGAATACAACGCACTTATTAAAGAAAGCCTTACAACTGGTGCGAGCTATCCTAAAAGCTTACATTATGCTTATAAACAGCTTTCTCAAAAATTCCCTGCTACATACATTGATTTATCACAGCCTAATAATATACTCGGCTTTCATTATATTGAAGCAGCAAAAACATTAGATAGTGGTATTGTACCGATAACTATCCCACGAATTGCAGCAGGTTACCATGATGCTTTACAGGAAGGTGCATCCATCGCTAGTGCTACGGGAATACGCCAGGCTTTAGCAACATCTCGTGAACTCGAGCATGTACAAGATGTTTTGCCAAAAGCATCTTTTGATTATTTAGCTAATTGGCATCGTCAGTATGGTAAATTTGCTAGTTGGGAAGCTTTCTGGCCATTCCTACAGTTTACACTTATTCGCCATACACCTCGCGAATTGAATCACTATGCTGAAGTAACAGAAGGAATTGAGAATGCTCTTATCAAGGCAGCCAAAACAAGTCATTCCTTTAGCAGCTTTATGGAAAAAATCAAATCAAAACGCTATACATGGACACGACTTCAGCGCATGCTTACTCATATTTATACTGGGTTTAGTAAGGAGCAATTACATAACAGTGTTGCTCCATCCTATATTCGCTTACTTGGTATGAGTACAAAAGGGCAGGCCTATTTAGGGAAGTATAAAAAGGACATCTCTTTACCATTAATCAGCCGTGTTGCAGCTACGAAAGATGCTATGCTTACTTTAGATATTCATGCAGCAGAGATTTACAACCTAAGCATAGAAACTGGAAATATGGAACAAAGTCTGCCTAAAGATTATCAAACACCACCGATTCGTTCTTAGGCCCACACACTGTAAAAGGATGCCAGAAAGTATCTAGCATCCTTTTTTATTTGGGCTGTAACTGTTTTAAATATTTTATGGCATCATCTACTGTTTTAACAGGTACTATTTTCATTTTCGTGCCAATTTCTTTAGCTGTTTTTACTGCTGTCGCATAATTAGATTCCAATTCAGGGTATTTCGCTTTCAGTTCTGGAGAAATTTCATCATCTGGCGCAAAGAAGATTTCCATATCATCTTTATCAGCAGCGATGACCTTATAGTCTATTCCTCCAATTCTTCCAACAGAGCCATCAACCAACATTTCTCCTGTGCCTGCTACAGCATAGCCTTTGGTTAAATCCTCTTCAAGTAGTTGATCTAATATTTCAAGTGTAAACATTAGCCCCGCAGATGGACCACCAATATCCTCTGTCTTCATTGTCACTTTTGGGTTTGTTTCAATTGACTTACTTTCTGCATATGAAATACCTAAACCTGCTCTTTTTTCCTCAGCTCTAGGAATCTCTTTTAACGTAATCGTGACCTCTTGTTCAATTTTATTACGTATAAATTTAATTGTTGCTTTATCTCCAAGCTCTTTGAGCTTCAAAAGATCTACTAGCATTTGCTGGTTACTAATTTTATGCCCATCCACTTCAATAATTTCGTCCCCTGCTTTTAAAAGACCGTCTGAAGCACCGCCATCCAAAACATTTAAAACAAAGACTCCATCGAAATGTATTGTTGTTTGAAGTCCCGCTTTCTGGAAGGCAATATACTTTGCATTAAACTGGGAGTCAGACATTAATTTAAGCTGTCGAACATTATATTCTTCTTCATCTTCTAACGGATTTCGCACCTGATTAATATCCATTAGTTTTTGATATTTTTGTGTTTTAGCCCAAAGATACGAAAAAGGAGTCGCTTGCTGCATAGCTACCGTCATCAAACTCATAGACCCTTTATTTTCAGTATGATTGTTTTCCACAGTAACAAATTTACTGACATCATAAGCACTTCCAGGCTTCATAATATAAGCGTCTAGTCGGTATAACATTAAAAAACAAATAACGACTAATAACACTGCATAAATACTTATTTTTTTCTTCATTTGGAACACCTCCTAGGACGCTCGCAAAACCATACGTTCATGTTTTTGCCTTTTTTACATATATTGATTTTAGCATTTGCCTATGTGAATGACAAAAAGTTGAAACGAGATGATAACATGTATGCCACAATTCAAATAGCGCTCTGCATCGTTCTTATTCTATTACTCTTGTTATTCCCACAAACAGCTCATCACGGTACTGACTTAGGGTTAACTCTATTTATGGATGCGCTTTTTCCGTATTTACTACCGTATTTAATTTTAACGCAATGGCTATTGCGTTTAACAGCTCCTATGCGTACAAAGACCAAAAGAGCCTCATTATACGTACAAGCCTATATTATTAGCGCACTTGGAGGTTATCCAACTGGTGCAACAACAATTGTGTACCTGAAAAACAGTGGACAGCTTCATCCTAAAGAAGCAAATTTTTTACTGGCAGTTTGTCATGCACCGAGCCCACTTTTTGTACTAGGTTTTGTAAGTCTTGATTTGTTACACAGTAATACGTTTGGCTGGCTGTTTTTATGTTTACTACATAGTTTTAATATTTGTTGTTTAATAACTGGTTATTTTTTATTCCGCAAATCTGATCTTCCTAGCATTTCTATTCATAATACACCTTTATATACAGCACCTTTCTCTGAAAGCATTAAAGAGACAGCACCGACGATTCTTTTAGTTGGGACAACAATTATATTTTTCACTACAATTCAAACGATTGTACAACAAGGCTTGGATAAACTTATACCAAAATTACCTCATACAGCTGAGCTTTCTATTGCTGCCATTCTCGAAGTTACAAATGGTCTAAAAATGACCATCACAGCCTTTCCCAATCTTTCATTTTTACCATTACTAGTAGTTCTATTACTTACGATGCAAAGTATCAGTATCCATTTACAAATTTTTGTTATTGCTAAATCAGCCAAGCTTTCTGTTCGACCATATATAAAATTCCGCCTACTTAGCATAATCATTGTGCCAACTATTTATGCTCTTTTTTTCTTAAAATAACGAAAGTAGCTTATTTCTAGAGCTCATTTTCCAGATGTATGATGAATGTGGCGAATTGAGAGTGATTCTCTTTCTAGGCTACTCACTTTAGCACTAGAGTCGAGTAGCCTCACTCCTATCAAAATTATACATTTATTGGATATCCTGAAATAAAAAAAGGACGTCCAAATACTGACATCCCCTTTGTTTATCATTTCATAAACTCATATTTTTCTTTTAAGGCAGCTACAACACACGTAGGAACGAGCTCATTGACCCCACCACCATATTTCGCCACTTCTTTTACAATGCTTGAACTTAAGAAAGAATACTGATTTTTAGTCATGATGAAAAACGTTTCAATGGTTTCATCAAGAAAACGGTTCATCGAAGTAATTTGCATCTCATATTCAAAATCTGATACAGCACGTAAACCGCGAACAATAGCCTTAGCTTTTTTTTCTTTCGCATAGTCTATCAATAATCCAGATGAGCTTTCGATGCGTACGTTTGGCAATGTTTTCGTTACCTCAGCCATTAAGGCCATGCGTTCTTCTACAGAAAACAGCGGCTGCTTCGATGAATTATTTAACACAGCTACATAAACAGTATCAAATACATCTGCCGCACGTTTAATTATATCTAAGTGACCAAATGTTACAGGATCGAAACTTCCAGGAACTACAGCAATTTTCTCTGACAATTTATTCTCCCTCTTCCTCTGCACAACGATAAACGGAAATAATCGTTCCGCCATATGTTTCTTGTCTCTTTAATACAAAGTCTCCAAAACTTTGTGGTAGTTCTACTTCAGTTGCATGTTCACACAAAATAATGCCATCTTGCTGAATTTTATGATTGTCAACAAGTACTTGTACTAAATCATAATATTCTTCGTGGTGATAAGGTGGATCTAAAAAAGCTAGTTTAAATGTAATATCTCGTTTTAATAGCGCTTTCACAGCCCGTTTAGCATCTATACGAAAGAGCTCGGAGTAATCCTCATACCGACATTTTTTTATATTCTCCTGCAGCACCTGAAACGCCTTAGCATCCTTTTCAATGAATACAGCTCGATCAGCCCCTCTGCTTAAAGCTTCGATGCCTAAACCACCGCTCCCCGCAAATAAATCGAGCGCAATCCCTCCATCAAAAAAAGGACCTATAATATTAAAAATGGATTCCTTTACTTTGTCCGTTGTAGGTCTCGTTGTATTTCCTGCAATCGCCTTTAACGGCATCCCTTTTCGTTCTCCTGCTACAACTCTCATTTACGTCAATCACCGTACTTTCTTCTTCCATATAAAAGAATTTTTGCAGCGGAAGACAAACCTCCGCTGCAAAATATTATTCTTGCCCTTGTGTTATTACTTGAATACGGCCATCATTTTTTTGTAATTCAACTAAGAATAAGCGTTGGAGCCAAGCTTCCTCAACATAATAATGATCAGCTATTTTAATAATCGGTTCTGAAATAGTAGCGTATCTACGTTGATTAAATACATAGAATCCTGTTTCTTTAGGGAATCTGAATGTGCGGTTATCACTTTTTACATAATAGCCATTTTCCCCTTCAGTAGCGCTATAACCAAGATAAGGTAGCAATGTATCTGCTGTATATAAAGATTGCCCTTCATAACTGATAAATTGAACATCTTTTTTCAAGGTATCATTTACATAAATATCACGTTCATCTTCAAAATATAATGGATATGTCCCGTTCTTTTGTTCAGTATTCAACTTGAAATAAGAAGTTTTTGCACCTAAAACCGCTGATAAAAGATCATCCATCGATGCTGGCGAGATTGGTTCCTCTCCAAGTTTATTCATCGCCTCTTGCCAAGCGGACTCCTGATCTGTAGTCATATATTCTTTTAATGTTGCCACGATTTTCTTCGTTTTTTCAGAGCCAATCGTATCCTTCACTAAATAGGATGCCACAACCTCTGGTAACCATTCAGAAGAGTTATCGAACTTATATTGTGATTTGATTTGTGACAGAACCACTTCCTGCTCTACTGCTTGTGCAGTTAAAGTTGGTAAAAATAATAGGCGATCATCGTGTTCTTTCATTGGATTTTTCTCTTGAATAATCGCAATATGTTGGTCATTTAAAAACTGTAAATTTTCTAATGATTTCAAGAAATCCTTTGAAATAGCTCCTGGTGCATAAATAGATAATACAGAGCTTTGTTCTTGTACCTTGAGATTAGCTGATTGCCAATAAATATCACGGATTGTACCATTCCCACTAAACATTGTATAGTTAACAAGTGCTAGCTGCTGCTGTCCAATTAAAGGTAGTCCTGTAATCCATTGACCAGCAATTTTACTATCTGTGGAAATATGGACAATAGAATAAGTAGCTTCGCCATTTAATAATGTGGCTAACACATTTTGGATAAGTATTTTGTCTTTTAATCCACCCTCAATTGGAATTATGTATGAAACAGATTGAGATTTGATTTCTCCCTTTGCAAAATAGGAAGCTTCATCCGATAAACGATCACAGCTTTTTTCAGTTTCCATAAAGCAGCTGAGGTTGATTGCATTTTCTGGCCACTTAATTTTTACCTTTTGATTGGGTAGATTTTTAAAATGCTGCCTAATATCTAAGCTATTCTCGCGATAGAAAATCTCTATCTCTTGTGAGTAAAGGAATTCACCATTACCAGTCTCTAAGTCAGACGAATATGCATGATACTGGAAAAAAATTATGCCTGTAATAATTAAAGCAAGTACTGAAAAAAAACTCATTGCAAATTTCATATGCTTGACCTCCCACAGCATGATACTATGTATATTGGAAAGGATGTGCAATTTTATGCCACAACAATTTATAGAATTAGGTGAAGGCTATGGTGATGTCTACGAGCTCCTTGAACTAGTGAACACCAATCAAAGTCGTTTTCACCAAGCCTTTATACTAACTTCCTCAAAAGAAGAAAAAAAAGTTGCTTCTTTAGCAGTTGCCTTCAAACCAGTCGGTGAAAGTAAATTCATGCCGATTTATATTTGTCGAGAAGGCATTCCTTATATAGAAGAACAGCCTTCAAAGCGACAAAAAATATTCGAAGAAAGTATTGAGCAACTAGGTCGAAAAGCAGTTGTTGTAGAAATAAAGCACTCATCTATATTTTCGGAATCAAAACTATTTTATCAATACTTAATAGGAATAATGAGGCTTCATCACTATATTCCTGCATTAACGTAATATTATAGACCTGCTTTGTAGTCATATTCCTTCGCTTTATCAGGTTTTGCATTCTCAAACTCAGTTTTAACGAATGGACGATAAGACTTTACAACGTCTTTTACAAAAGGAAGGCGTTGTAGTTTTGTTGTCATCATTTCAATTTCCTCTCGATCGCAATAGAGCACTACATATTTTTGCCTCCGAGAAATATAAAGAACATGACCATATTTTCGAAGAGACTTCGCATGTTTTAATTGATGGACGTACACGATTAGTCCTTGTCGTTCGTTCATATAGTATTCCCTCATTTCTTACATAAAAGAATACCATAGACCGGAAAATGATAGCAACAGAGTTTAGCTGACAGAACGCTCATTTTTCCGTTATAATGGTAAAGCATACAACATTCATTAAGAGTTTTACATTCACTTAAGTTAATAGAACTTTAGTTTAAACGTCTATAATCAAAAATTTCACTGATTTTGTTTGCTCAAAAATTTCAAATTCAAAAATGAATTCGCCAGTACCTTTTATATCATTTAAATTTTTTAAGGAGGACGAATATGGGTAAAAAAACGAAGATTGCACTTGCAATCGCTGCAGCAAGTGCGGCTGCTTGGGCAGGTAGTAAAGCAATTTCTAAACCTCAGCAGCGTGAAAGTAAACAAGCATTACAATTTGATCGCCCTATTATTCTCGCACATCGCGGCGGTGCACAGATAGCACCTGAGCATACAATACCTGCTTTTGAAAAAGCTGCACAATTAGGCGTAGATGGCTTTGAAATAGACATTCGCTTAACGAAAGATGAGGAAATCATCGTTTTTCATGATGATACTGTTCATCGTACTACAGATGGCTATGGTCTAGTTGCAGATATGACTTTAGCAGAAATTAATGCCCTAAACCACGGCTATCAATTTGAAGATTTAAATGGTGAATTTCCTTATCGAAATGAAAAAGTAGATGTTGTTACTTTACGTGAGCTACTAGAAACTTATCCAAATATGTTGATTAATATTGATATTAAAGATGCGCCAGATACCTATGAAGGGAGCTTAATGCCTTCAAAACTATGGCGTTTAATTGAAGAGCTTGGTGCTGAAAATCGTGTAGTTGTCACAAGCTTTTACGGGGAACAGATAGATCGTTTTAATCTATATGCGCAAAATCAAGTAGCCCTCGGTGCTGGCGAGACAGATGTTCGAAAAGCATTCGCTTCATTCTCCAGCCAATTTGGACATCTATACCATCCAAAGGTAGATGTATTCCAAATACCTCCTAAATCAGGCGTTATTGCACTAGATTCACCGAAGTTTATTCAGTTTTTAAGCAACTTAAACATTCCTGTTCACTATTGGACAATCAATGACGGCGAGACGATGAAAAAATTAATCCGTAACGGTGCAAAGGGCATTATTACAGATCGACCAGATATTGCTGTAGAATACTTACAAATGCAAGAATAGTTTTGAGGTAAGGGTCATTTTTAGCATGCCCTTACCTTTTCTTTGCTGTATGTAAAAATACGACTTAATGAGATCTTAAATCTCTGCCAATAAAATTTGCAGATACAGAAGGTAAAACTAATTCTTTAGCCCAAACAGAAAGCTGACCTATATGATGAATTTCATGCGCAACAATATGATGGATAATATCATTTTTTCTATACTCCCTGTCATCCCAAGCGACTTTTATAATAGCATCATTAAACTCCTCATCCATTTTTAAAAATTCTATATTATCAATTCGTAATTCATCAGAAAGCTCTTTAACCCGCTCTAACGTTTGGTAATCTTTAAAATCGAATATTCTGTCTTTTTTATTTTGAATACCACGAATCCAACTATATTCAACATCTATAATATGAAAAAGTGTCAAGAGGATACTCCCTACTCCTCCATGCCTTTCCTTCAATAATTCCTCCAAGCTTAGCTGATTACACCACTCAAACCACTCATCTCTGACTTGCCAGTTATATGCAAAAATTTTTTTCAAGAAAGCATCACTCCAATCAGTCTTTCATATGCTTTATCGCAAATGATTTAGTACCGCAATTGTTACATCACGTAATGTTGAAGTTCCTCCTAAATCTGCTGTCTTTATACCCTGTGCTAACGTTGCTTCTATGGCATTTAACACTCTTATGCCAAGCTCATGATAGCCTAAGAAATCCAGCATCATCTTACCTGTCCAAATTTGTCCTAGTGGATTGGCGATCCCTTTACCGGCAATATCTGGAGCAGAGCCATGAACTGGTTCAAACATAGAGGGATATTGTCGTTCAATATTTACATTTGCTGCTGGAGCAATTCCGATGCTGCCCATAATTGCCCCGCCTAAATCTGTTAAAATATCACCAAATAAATTGGAGGCAACGATGACATCAAAACTTTCTGGTTTCATGACGAAGAAGGCAGCTAATGCATCAATATGCGTAGAAACTTGACCAATTTCTTCATAATCTTTTCCTACTTGTGCAAAAACCTCGTCCCAAAATGGCATGCTATAGGTAATTCCATTTGACTTTGTCGCACTTGTCACATGCTGACGTCGTGTTTTCGCTATTTCAAATGCATAACGCATCGCACGCTCTGTACCTTTCCTTGTAAATATAGCATTTTGGATAGCAACCTCATCCTGCCCACTATGTATTCTGCCACCGCTTTCAGCGTACTCTCCCTCTGAGTTTTCACGTACAACAACTAAATCAAAGTCATTTGGGTTGCGTAACGGTGAGGGTAAGCCTTGTAATAGCTTTGCTGGACGCACATTTATAGACTGCTTCATCTCACGGCGAATTTTGATTAGTAGCCCCAATAAAGAAATGTGATCAGGCACTAAATTGGGCATCCCTACTGCCCCTAAGAAAATTTGATCATAGCCTTTTAATATTTCAATGCCATTATCGGGCATCATTTTGCCTGTCTCTAAATAATAGTCGCAGCCCCAAGGAAACGTAGTCCATTCAAATTGAAAGCTTCCGTCTAGACGTGCAGCCTGATCGAGAACCTCTATCGCAGCAGGGACAACCTCTTTTCCAATTCCATCCCCCGGTATAACAGCAATACGATACGTTTTCATCTAGTAATCCTCCCTCTATAAATGTTGATATACCAACAGTTTAATCCATTGTTAAAGTGATAAAAAATCTCACACAATCTTTCATAATTATTCCTATCACCATCATCCTCTACTGTATCAAAAGTCTGTAAAAATTCAAGAAAACCTCGTATATTGAGATGCTTCTCTAAAATTGTTGATTCAACAATATTTTCATAATTCCAAATACAAGCTTTACATAAGAGAACATATGTACTATATTGAAATTAGATAAAAATGAGGGGGAATAAACATGGAAAAGTTACGCACAGCATTGCTTGATTTTAAGCTTGGAGAGGTTGCAGAGCAAATTTTGCAGTTTGCTAAAAAGTCAATTCGTGCTTCAACAACACTTACAGCGGATGAAGCCATTCAAATCGGGCAGTCCAAAATCGGTGGCTCTCCTGATGTACCGACAGATTTTGTATGGCCACTTACAAATAATAATAACCAGCCATTATACTTTCTATGTCAGCTTAATTTAGCAGAAGTGAAGTCGTTTGATTCAAATAACTTGCTGCCTGCTGATGGACTACTATCCTTTTTCTATGATGTCATTGGACAACCTTGGGGCTATGATCCAAATGATGGCGATGGCTTTCACGTTTTCCATTTCACACAAACACCTGACAGTTTACAGCGAATGCAGCAACCCTCAGCATTAACAGAGTATATTGATAGTGCGGTACTACACTTTAGAAATGAATGGACACTCCCATCTTGGGCATCACCTTATAGCAAAAATTTAGAAACCATCTTAACAGAGGAACAACAAGATGCCTACAATGACTTTTTTTATGATTGGGTCGATGAAGAGGCTACGGAACAGACGACACATCGTATAGATGGTCATCCAGATACGATTCAAGGGGATATGTATTTAGAATGTCAGCTTGTCACAAATGGTTTATATTGCGGGGATTCAACAGCCTATAATCACCCATTACGCAAGGAGCTTGAACCACACGTAAAGGATTGGCAGCTCCTATTACAGCTTGATTCGGAAGATGATCTAGGCTATATGTGGGGCGATAGTGGCAAACTATATTTTTGGATTCGTGAGGAGGACTGCAAAAACAAAGACTTCGATAAAGTATGGACTGTTTTGCAGTGCTATTGACTATTTGTAAGTAATGATTCAGCGGTTTTTATTAATCGGTGATGTTTCCCTATAGGAGCATCGCCAAGCCTTGCTTTATGATCAAAGTCGTATCAATTATATAATTTTTCATATCTTCTATCATCCTCGCATTTATATGTTAAAGTAGAACTATATTTTGGAAAATAGTGTTCGAATTGCAGTATATTGATGCACAGTGGATCACAGTGATGCTTATAATGTCGTTGAATCCTCCCATATCTTAGAAACCTTAATATATTGTCTAGCGAAGGTTTGTACGAAATTTTTGATATAGTTCTTTCTGAGAAAAAGATAAATGTTACTTTGTATATTTTTGAGGATTTTGTAGATGAAAAAAATATGGAGGTTGTGAAGTATTTTGTAGAGAAGATTCCTACCATGTACGGGATAGGAAAAAGTGAATTACTTAAGATAAGAGATTCTAGTGACCTTGTAAAATACTTCATTGAGCTTAATCTTGATGAATTATCAGATAAGTTGTGCAAAAATTTTTTATGTTAGTTCTGAAAAAGAAATCACATCAGAAATGTTTATTCAAACATTAGATCTTAGAACAGTTATCATTGCACCTAAAAAAGATAATACGATTGATTGCACATTAGATTTTTCTGATGAATAACTAGTAGTAAGGTTTAATGATAAATTTGAAATTTACGATATTTCGCACGAAAGTTAATTTTAATCGAGCGGTTGTTCTTTCATAAAAAGTAAGACATTCAGATTGCTTTGCGAGCTGTATCATGAACTAACAGAAGAACTTACGGAGTATGCAAAAAGACAAGGGTTCATAGAGGGAGGAGTTCCATGAAAACTAAACAATTTACCGAAAACGAAACTTTATGGCTACAGCTTGAGCAAGAACTACTTGCTAAACAATATAAAGTTGAAACAGAAGGTTATCCTTCTAAAATCATCACCCTGTCTTTTTTACTGGACACCATTACGCTGCATGAAGTGCTTTGCCATTATCAGCAGCTTGAATTGCTTGATAAATTTCGTCAAGAGCTAGACTTTGAAACACAGCGCTATTGTCTTTCTCGCTTTATCGAAGAGCATCAATCATTAACTTACTTACCATTACTATTCTACTATGCAGTGAATTTAAGTAAATATGGTGCTAGCTATTCCTATTTAACAGTCAAGAAGCTGCTGGCAACAATTAAAGAATTAGATGCAGTAGCATATAACTCATTAATCACAGTCGGCTCTGGTACTTTGCCAACACATAAACAGCAAATGGCATCCAATCTAATTTTCTGCCAAGCAAATGATGTACTAGCCACGATTACGATTAAAATTAAAGAAGAGTGCGAGGAAGCTTATCGTCAAGCATTGGAATACTTAAATACATTATTAGAAGAGGATTTCCCTAAAAGCTATGGCATTTATTATGAAGGTAAAAGTGACTTAGTGTTGCCAATCGAGCATTTACCTGTCACATCATCACATCATTTCTTTACTAAAGCTCTCAGCTACCCTAGCCTACATGCTGCACTAGTTGAGTATAGTTATAAGGCGATGGAACAGTACCATTTTTATCAAGATGTTGATGAAGAAGAAGCAGCAATGCCAAGTACATTCGCTGTTTTCGGTCTTGGCTTATACGATAAAAGCTATGGCAAGCTTGTTATCGACTATATGTATGAATGCGATGGCGATCATTCGCCAATGCCTGAATACTTTGCAAAAGCCTATGTAGAAACATTTGGTCTAACACCTGAAACATTGCCTGTATTTGTATGTACTGTGCTAGCTGTTCAAGAAGTTCCATACGATGATATCTTTGAAAAAGCTATGAGCACAGATATCAATTTACAATGGTTCGAAAAATTTATGAAGACGCCATTTGAAGAGCTTTGCCCATTTATTCCTCTAGAACAAAGTGAACACATTGAAGAATATAAAGATATGGTTGTAGCGCAGCTTTTATATACATGCTTTGGCATCATCCATTTGAATGACTTTACTAGTTCAGCATTTATGCGCATTCCAGAGCCATATCGCACACGCTTTGAGCCGATTATTAAAGAGCTTATATAAAAACAGGAGAAATTTTATGACAGCCTATGACAAATCGAAATGGCATTTTGATGCAGAGGACTTTCCACAGGAGTTATCTACTGATCAAGGTACAGTGCATATCGCGTTTTTTTACCGTTGGATGTTAGAGCATCAATTAGCAAATACGACTGTCATCGAAGAAGACGACCCAGGGCTTTATGAACAGCTAATGATAGGTGAAATAACAGCGCTCGATTTTTTCATTGAGTTTTACGATGGAGTTTTGATAGATGAAGATTTAACGGAAGAAGGAGCTGCGTTTGCATCTACCTATTACGATGCCTATTTAACTGACTATGAAAACCTCCCATTACAGCTTTTCGATGGATACGATTCACTGTATGCAGCTATTTATAATGAAGAAAATTATGCACTTGTTGCAAGGTTGTTGGAGGGAAAATTTAAAGCTTTTTTAAAATAGATTATAAGCCTAAAGTAATGATTCGCCCATAAACGAATAAGTTCGTAGCAGATTGCTTACAAAAACAGCTTCAATTTGCGTAAGCAATCGATATTTTCACAATAGATTTGTTAATATTTATACAGCTTAACAACTGTATACAAGCTGTTATTAGAGAGATTAGGCCTTAATTTTTACGGAGAAAAGGGCTGAAAAATGCTGATTCAAGATAAAGGAGCTGGACAAAATGAAAACAATAGACTACTTAAGAGATATGTATAGAGATGATTATTACCCAAAATTTTTAGTTGATAAGATTAAAATGTTATTAGAGGGTATTGTTCAATATTTAGAGCAAGCTCCTCACTCTTTAGAGGATATCCAACAAAAACTGGACGAGATGACACTTGCTATTAATGATTTGGAAGATGAGTTTTATGAACATGACAGTGAAATTGAAACAGCTGCCAGAGATAGCATTGCAGAAACAGTGATTGATATATTGCAGGCATACAATATTGAGATTGATGTAGAGGACGCATTAAGAGAACGCGAGTGGTAAAGGTGATTTTTTGTTACTGTAGGACTATGAAAGAGCTTGCGCAAAAATATGGCGTAGGCATTTTGATGTCGTATTGTTGGTGAAATTTTATCTTCATTTAGCAAATGTTTTCTATAGCGAAAAGAACAAAAAACATTTGCTGAATGAGGTAATCTATTTGATTGTCAGCTTATAATCGTTAGGTATTTTTTCCTTATGTGATTCAAGCTGTGAAAACTTTTTCAACTATACTACTCGCTTTCATATATTTAAAAGTTCTGTTGCTCTAGATTTCATTAATAAATCTACTTCATCTATGCCCATTTCAAACATGACGCTAGTGTTTGTAACAGGTTGGAAATAGTAGTCTACTTTACGCTTATCAAATTGCTGTTCTAATTCTTTCCATTGTACGACTGGTAGCAATGCAAAAGCCAGAGTATCATTGCCTAATGATTCCATAAACCAACGAATTTGATATTGAGGGGAGAGCATTTCCTGCATAGCTCGAATTGCACTATCCCTATCAGTTACATCATCAGCAAAGGGAATCGTCATTGAATTTTCTTGGGAGGATAGAACAATATCCACACCTCTAGGTTTATCTATCTCAATAATTTCACAATTGATTTGATCTGACACAGGCAATTGCTCGTTAAAGTAATCTATTAAGTCTTCTTCAGCTTCTCGCCAATCTATCCAAATGAGCAGACCATTTTGATTATATATTTTTTCAAGTGTTAAATTGGTTAAGAAATCCGCAATCTTCTGTTGATTCGTCATTTCCCTCACTCCTCGTTATGTTTTTACTTCACTACATAAAAAATGAGTAACTTATTCTACTGCCTCTAGCAATTGAAAAGCTCACACATTGCCACACTGTTTCAGCAAAGCTAAATGATTGACATTTAAGCTAGGCTTCATCGCTTCGCTTTATTTTTTAATCTGTCTACCTTTTTGGGGCATATCAAAATAGGATAGCCGCTTTCTCGACAACCTCTATTATCAGCTTGTCGCTAAATTAAGATAAGTATTATCAAAGCGAGCTTTTTTTAAATCTTCAACATGAATTAAAAATTCCAAATATCCCGCGTCCCACCAACACATATTCGCTGCATTTAAAGAGGATAAAGAGAACAATACTTCCCAATTTTGCGCCTCTTCTAGTGCCTCATGTCGCAATTTTTCTGGCATTTTATGAGTGTTATATAAAAAGGCACTTAGCCCATTTCGGCACAAATATGCATCTAGCTGTGTTTCCCCATCCCAAGTTTGCAATCCTCCAGCAAGTGCATCACTTACACCACACACCTCTGTATAAATGTCCTCATATTCCTCAAACAGCATTTCTGAGTCTTCCCCTAAATCAGGCAATGACAAACAAGGTTGCCAAGTTACTTGATGAGAAATAAAATCACGTTCTTCCGCATTTACTTCCTCTACGCCTTCAGGCAAGCTTGCCAAGGTCAAATTTGCTAAGTCACCGTTATAATAAATGACTTGATGCTCAACATCATAGGCAGGCTCGTCCAAACCTAAAAAGAAATAAAACATCCCCGATGATGGCCAATTATCTGAAGGCAAAAATGGCAATTCACTCAAATTTATTTGCGCTAAAAAAGTATAAGCTTCTCCATCCTCAGTACATGGCCATTCTATAGATGGTGGTAAATCAGGGCATCCTGCTATACGACTGTTCCCAATTTGCTCATAATTTTCCTTACTAGCAAGCTCGAATCGTAGCGAAACTTGAGCATGCTCCATCAATACTGTTTCCAGCTCCTTCTCTCCAGCTACATTAAACTTATTAAATATATCCGTAATCGCTTGTTTACGCCAATTTTCTCGCATCATACCACTCCCCTTTTTATGTTATTTAGTTTAACATAGTAATGACAATTACAAGGCAATGCTTATTTTTTCGCCTATACAATCAATTTCGCCTTGGCGTAATTGTATCTGCGCTTTGCTTTTAATGCAAAAAACATTTGCTGAATGAAGATAAATGGTGCGAGAATTGAAATTACCGAGATAGCCGCTTTCCTCAAATCACACGTACCCTTTCATGCAAGACGTTTCCATTCTTTCTGTGCTGAGAAACAGACTTTAAATCACTGTATTTCAAGCCTTTCAGAGAGCATTTTTCTAAAAGGTTAAATTTTCCATCAAAGACTTTTATCTACTTTCCCGAAACCACTTTTACCAACTATTCATTTCTCCAAGGATCTCCCGCATCACTATTCAACCATGAAAGAAAATTATCAGTTATATCATTTTCGGTAGGAACACCATATCCATCACTTACTAATTGGAAGTTAACAGCTTCCTCTACCGCCCTCATTAAAAGATGATACCCACCATTATCGTTACCGATAGAAACATAGCCTGGTGCATAATTTTGAACTTCATATGTTTTATTCATTTCAATTAATCCATCTGTTGAATATAGCTGAACTAAATTACTATACACTCCGTTTGATGCACCTAATAACTCTTTATATACTTTCGGTAGCACTATTTGTAGTTCTTTTTCAACCTGCTGTATTTCGTCTACAGTTGCTGGTTCATACAAATCAATAGCCCATTTATTGAATTGAAACGCTGTTCTATGCTTACTAGCCATTTATTCCTCCAAAATGCAATGTATTATTTTGTTTAACAACAAGCGTTGCTAAATGTCCTTGTAAATAATTTGGCTTTGTATCAAAATCAATTAACAGCTCAGATTCATGATCCATCAAAAAATAAAGCGGATACATGGCTTCTTCTACTTGCTTTGTTGTAATTGGTGAAGTAAGTTCTGTATCATCTGATAAAATTACTTTACCCTCTGCTGCAATTTCCTCATTTATATTTATAACAATTTGATTGGCAATGTATAGGTTTATAAATGATTTGATCTTCTGCTCCTGACGATTTAAGAAATCCACCTTGTCATCAATACATTTCATTACATCCTCTGATAGTTCGAGTTCACACTCTATCTCTACAACTTTCTTCCATACGTTTTTCGCAATCATGCTACGATTCACCTCAGCGAAAATAATTTAATTTTCATATTAATTATATTCTACTAAAAATCTCCCTCAAGAATCCATAATCCTCATCGCAAGTTTTCTTGATTCAGTGGATTACTAAATCAAAGTCTGAATTGACATAAAAAAACTGTATACACTCGTCATCATCGGAGTTTGTATACAGTCTAAAAAATCTTGCTATTATGCAGAGCAAGAACAAGAACCACCTGAACCACAGCCTCCAGCACATGAAGAACCAGATGCAAAGAAAGGATTACTTACAGGCACTTTTACTGCTTCTGATACAGTTTTTCCTATAAGCAGGCTTATCTCGTCGAGTAAATCTTGAAAATCGTTTTCAGCTATCTTTAAGGCTGAAACCTTTTCATTTAAATCGAGTGCGCGCTTTTGCTGACGAATCGATTTCATGATTGTATGATAGTCCGGATGGTATTTTCCGAAACGTTGTACATCTTCGTACTGCTCTTTCATGCGATTAAATGCGTGTATAGCTTCGATTAATTGAACATCACTATAGACAGCATCATAAGCTTGTTGCAGTATTTTCGCAGGCTCAGAGGAAAGGATCATCTCACAAAGCGCATCGGCCTCATCCAGTATGATTACCCAGTCAGAGGTCATCATCATAGTTAATTCCCCCAATCTCTTACCCATCATAACAGATTTTGTGGTAATTTTACATTATTGATATTTTTACATGAAGGAGTTTTTATGTTGGCTACATCATCCAAAGAACAAATCGAAGAATTACTAGCAAATTTTTTACAAGAAAGCACTGCTGAAGATGAAGAGGTTTTATTGCATTTATTATCAGGGCTTCGTGCAAAGCAACAAGGGGTACATCGACGATATATTAATGCTGCCCTACATATGGTAGGTAAATTTGAGCCAGAAATTAGTGAGGTTCGAATTCCAATTACACCAGTTATCCATAATACAATTAAGGTCCCACATGGGGGAATTATTGCAACAATTGCGGATGCAGCAATGGGAGGATTGGCTTCTCGTTCTGTACCAGAAGGCTTTAATGTGGTCACAACAAATATGAATGTCTCTTATATTGCTACAACTACAAATAAAGAGCTAATTGCACGTGGACGCTTTGTACATAAAGGGCGTCAAACACTTGTAATGGAATGTGATATCGAGGATGAAACTGGACGCAAGCTAGCTATTGCAACTGGATCATTTTTTGTCATTCAACGCCGCTCTCAGGCATAAGATTTAGAAAATAATCACGGACACATTGTTGATCGGAAAAAGGGAATTTTTCATTTTTTATTTGTTGAGTTTGTTCATGCCCTTTTCCGGCAACAAGGACAATATCACCTTTTTCAGCCTTTTCTAATGCCTTATGAATCGCAACCTTGCGATCTAGATAAATTTCATAATATTGCTGTTCCGTAAAACCTGCTATGATACTTTCATTAATTAGGATTGGATCCTCATCACGTGGATTGTCAGTTGTTAAAAAAATAATATCTGCATACTTGCTAGCTACAGCACCCATAGCAAAACGTTTTGCCTTATCCCGATTTCCTCCACAGCTAAATACTAGATAAAGTGTTTTCGATCGATCGAATGTCTGTAATACAGCCTGTAATGCCTCTGCAGTATGTGCATAATCCACATACACATCGATGCCAAATGAATTGTCTATTTTTTCAAGTCTGCCTTCTGGTAGTCTTAATGACCACATATGTTCAGCTATCTCCTCAATTGAAAAACCTAAGCGCCATATAGTCATCAACGCGGCTACAGCATTTTGTACATGATATTTCCCAACGAAAGGAATTTCTACGATATGCTCACTTGAGGATGTTTGTAGACAGAGTACCGTTTTGCCAATGGATTCACTGACAATTTGGATATGTAAATCATTGTGATTGTCAAAGCCAAATGAGCAGGATTTTTTCTTATCATAAATACCAACAGAACGACAGAAATTATCATCACCATTTAACACTAGTTTTTTCGATAAATCTGCCAACCTTTTTTTCGCACGCTTATACCCTTCAAGTCCTCCATGATCCTCTAAATGATCCTCTGTTAAATTTAAAAAGACACCACAATCAATATCACAATGATCCAATCGATGCTGTTGTAATCCCATTGAAGAAGCCTCTAAAACAACATGTGTAACACCATTTTGTGCACATTGCTTTAAAATTGGATGCAGTTCCTTTGCCTGCAGTGTTGTTAATTGTTCATATATAGTTTGTTGTTTTTGTCCATTTATAAAAAATCCAACTGTTCCAATAACAGCTACATTTTTATGTAAAGCTCTTAACAATTGGCTTACATAGTGACTTACTGTTGTTTTTCCATTTGTCCCAGTAATGGCGATTACCGTCAATGCTTCTGCTGGGAAGGCCGCAAGCTTTGCACTTGCATACGATAAAAATAAGGCAGTATTCGGAACCCAAACAAAAGGAATATTTTGATCAGTAATAGGTAGTGAGATACTTTCCTCTGAAACAATGGCTACAGCCCCACGTGCCAACGCCTCTTTTACAAAGCGGCTGCCAGACGTTTTCTTGCCCTTTCTTACTATAAAAATATCTCCTGGTTTTACAGCCTGTGCATAGTCCTCAACACCTGTAACAATAGTACGAATAGACCCACCAGTCACACTACATGGCCAATCCTTTAACAGCTCAGCTAATTGCATGCCTCATTCCCCCTTTCAGTTCTCTATCATATGACGGCGTCTGTAACGGTGTGACGAAAAATGTAGGTAGAGGCTTTACTCTTAACAGACCATTTAGAAAATGAAAAAACTGAAGTTCAACTCGGCTGACCAAGTTAATCTTCAGTTACAGATACTATTTTATTGTGTTGACTCATCGATATTCTCTACAGGTTCTTCTGAGTCAATATTCTCACTATCCATATTTTGTGAGGAAGGCTCAATAAAAATTTGTGTATAATAATTTAAAAAGACACCAGAGCCAACTGTTGCATATTTTTCATTCAAAATAACTTTTCGATGCTCAGCAGAATTGAGCCAACCGTGCATGGCCTCTATAGCATCAAAATAAGCCGTCGCTAGATTCTCATTTGCCTCACTATATTCAATCCCTTGTGTTTCTAATCTCTTTTTTAAATCCCCATTTGTAGGTGATTCATGCCCAATAAAGTTTTGAACTTTCATATCCTCACTATGCATTTTAGCTGCTTCTCCTAATGTTACATCAACTTTTAGTGGAAGTAGATGATGATGTTCTCTAGTAACATTCAGTAAATCGTCAAGCTGTTCTGCATTTGCTTCATTGATTTCCTGCTGTAAAAAAGAAGACGGAGGTGTAGGTATAACAAGCTCACCTTGATAAGTCATTTCGTATGGTTGATGAAGAACAAGCGTTTCGCTATTAGTGAAGCGTATACCCTGTAGCTCACTTGTTTCTCTATCTATATAAAGCTGTGCAAAAAGTCCATCGAATTTCACAAGTAAACGGGTCTGCATATCTTCTTCACTCATCGAAAAAACAAAAATATTATCATCAACATTTGCCGCTACTTCATAATCAATGATTGTCATTCGATAAATCTCGTCACGTTTTTGTCCAACTTTGAAAGGATAGGCGTCCAAATCTTCCCCAGCTATGTATACTTGTGTCACTATATTATTTTGAACTCCTACCATAAAAAATGCAGTGGCACTCGTACTATATACCCACCAATCATATCCAAAAGACGATGGTTCCTTACGTGCTGGTTCCCCGTATTGTTTCACAATTGCTTGAACACCTTGACCAATAAATGTCGACATCCCACTTTCCGGCCTTGTCATTGCTCCAACTTCTGGCTGCTTTAATTCTGTTTTTGGTATAATATTAGAATTAGCATTCGGTCCTTCAAGTGGCTCATTTTCACGTGGTGTATTAAAAAACATAAAGCCGATTAACGCAATTGCAGCACATGCCATAAGAATGCGGAATAAAGCTTTCATACATGACTCCTTTTCATCACCAGTATTGTAAGTTATTATATCAATTGTAATTGGGTTGACACAATGTTGTCATTGCAACAATGTCGAATATGCTCTATTATAAAAATGAGCGTATACTTTGTACGAGAACCTAAAGGAGGATTATACATGTATTTTGAAAATACTAACCTTGAAAATTTAACAGCTGATCAAGAACTTATTGAAAGCATTATGGAAAAAAATGGTTTAGAATGTGACGGCGGCTGGGATTATGAGCGTATGACATTTGATAAGCGTTTTGATACTCGTGAAGGTCGTTATTACCTTCGTGTATTCGCATATGCAATTTCTGGTGACGTTGGTGCACACGACGCAATCCTAACGTTAATGAAACCAGCACTTGGTAAATATTATTACCCACATGGTGTTGAATATGGTGATGATGAAGTTTATCCAGCGCACCTAGTAAAAAAATGCGAAGAAATCTTAAAAAAGGTTAAATTAGACTTAGATGAATTCGCAATCCAAACAACAAATAAAAACAATCTTGAACCTGTTAAAGCACGCTAATCTATAATTTTTTAGTAATAGCTATGTTCCTAATTTTGGAAACAGGAAGACTCAAACTCTCCTTTGCGATAACAGCTTCATATATCGTTTTGAAAAGACTGGTGGTCCAGTCTTTTTTATTTTGAGTAAAAATACTTTTTCGTCTCATACTAATATTATCTTTCATAGGATGTAGGTGAGATCAAATGCTACAATTTTTAAAACACCCTTTTTTTCGCCACCCAATAATTGTTATTGCATTAGGAATAGCACTTCTTTGGTTTATATCGCTATCATTGCCAATATTACTTGCCTACGTCACCGCCATATTATTAGAGCCTATCATCATTCGTATCAGCAAAAGATTCCGAAAAAAACGTAAAATTATTGTGTCCATTTTTTTTATATTCTTTTTAAGTATAACCATATTACTATGTATCCTCATACTATTTATAAGCTGGAAACAATTTTCAACATTCATCATTCATATTCCTGATTATCTCAATCAACTGTCATCCATATGGATTCAAATGCAATCCAAGCTTTCTAACTATACGTATCATTTACCAGTAGATCTTGTCATCCAAATTCAACTACTCATTTCACGAGCTTTAACATCCATTGAAAAATTTGCTTTATCTTTAACAAACGTAAATGTTTGGTCATCATTGCTTACCTATATTCCTTCACGTCTGTTTGATATATTTGTTTATTGGATTGTACTATATATGTTACTTTTAGAGCTGCCAGCCATCAATCGTAAAATGTTAGCACCCTTTCCCTTTCACTATCATCAAAAAATATTATTTATTGGTCAAAGAGTGAAACTTGCTTTATTCGGTTTTATGAAAGCACAATTTTTAGTTGGTATTTGCATTTTTGCTATTGCCTTTGGAACATTTTTTATACTTAAAACACCATTTCCACTTATATTAGCACTTTTGCTTGTTATTTTAGATGTTATTCCTTTTTTAGATTCATTTATATTGCTCTTGCCTTGGGCGATATATAAAGCCTTTACAGGTGACTATGTCTTTGCTATTGCACTTGTGGTGTTAACCATTGTCTTATTTTTGGTTCGACGTATGATTGAACCTAAAGTAATTGGCAATAAAGTTGGACTTTCCTCTCTTACAACATTTATTGCTATGTTTATCGGCTTTAAAATATTTGGGTTTCTCGGAATTTTAATTGGCCCTTTACTAGTCGTTGTTGTTCTTTCTTTATTTAATCAGACATCCATAAAAAATCTCCCACCTTCTCAATAAAAAGTGGGAGATCTTTGTTAAACCCCTAAAATAGCTTTAATAACAGAAGTTGTTTCACCTGGTTCAAATAAAACATAAAGTAAAACGTACACTAACACCCCTGTAATGGCTACAAAAAACCAAATAATACTTGTAATCGGTCCAATACGACGGTGAAGCTTAATATTCATTTTTAAACCAGAGATAATGCTCACAATCCCAAATACAGCTCCTGTAGTAGCTAAAATAATGTGGAAAATTAAGAAGAACGTATAATATGGTTTTAAATCTTCTCCACCACCAAATGCTGTATTACCAATAAATACTGTACGTGATGCATAAATGATAAAGAAGATAAGTGCCGCAATACCAGCAGCCAACATTACTTTTTTATGTGCCTCAACTTTTCTTTTTATAATCAAGCCCCAGCCAATCGCTACAAGTACTGCACTGATCACGATGAATGATGTACTTAGAGTAGGTAAAATTTGCAGTTCCATTCACAAAACTCCTTATAGAAAATTTCTACTTTCAATTAATGTTGCTGTTGACTTTCCCATTTTTGTTGATGCGCCTTTAATGCATCAGCAGTAATTTTATCTGGATCCTTTTGTTCTGAGCGATACCATTTAATAAAGATTGATCCAAGTAATACTCCGAAAATAAGCTCTTGTAATATTTTCATCAGAACACCACCTAGTTGCTGATCAGCAACAGGCTTCATATCAGTAAAGAGCTCTGGACCTGATAGAGATAATCCAGATAATGTAGAGGCTGGTACACAAAGTTCCATTGCCTTTAGCCACGCATCACCATTTGTATAGGTTTCATACATAGCGTTGGGCGCAAAAATGATTAATGCACATGCAGGTGTAATTAATACTGCATTAGCAATTATATAAGCTAATTTATACAAAGGTTTCATTTGTGAACGATTAGGCATGCTTTGAATTAATGGCCAATACATAAAAACAGCAGATACAAATAGTACAAATGTATATGTACCGTGTAAAGTTTCATTTAGTTTAATGTAATCTAAAACTGATGGTAAATGGTAGAAAGAAAACAAACCGATAAAGACAAAGACTGCTACAACAGGTAACGTAAACACTTTAAATATTTTTCTAGCAACAGGCGCTTCTATTGCAACATTCCATACCCACCAAGGAATTCCCTTAATTAAGAAAATCGGAACAAGTAATAATAAAATAGCCATTTGCACCATATGCATTGTAAACATAATGTGCGCCATTAAATCTATTGGAGATCCCTTAATAATATAAATCGTTACCATTGCCAGTACAAAATAAATTGCCTCTCCCTTTTTCAGAGGTTCACTTTCTTTAAAATCCTTACGCCACTTTGTTGTGACTAAAAAGTAGATGACTGTTATGAAAACGAGAACCCCTATTAAATACGGGCTCCATAAAGCTTGGAAACCAAATATACTAAGTGGCATACAGAACGCACTCCTTTAAACTTCAGTACTCCTATTATAGAACGCTTACAACTATACTGCAATGAACGAAAGGTGAACAAATCACTATTGATAGTCTAGGCATATTAAGTTGATGATATAAATATTTTGAAAACTTGTAAATGACATTTATCAAGTTATAAGTACAAACAAGAAAAGCACGTTCCTACATAAATGTAGAGAACGTGCTTCTTTGGTGATTACCACCAAATAATAGTTAAGAATGCTAAGAAGAATGTAAATGCGATTAAAATTCCCATCCACATGAAGAAGCCAATTACACCACCGAAGTGAGTTTTTTTGTCTTCTAAGTGCATGAAAGAGTAAAGTTGAAGAACAACTTGAACTCCAGCAAGTAATAAAACAAACGGGAATATTAAGTATTTAGAAAAATCGGCTGCAACTACTGCGAACGCGATAAATGTAAAGAAAATCATAATCGCAAAGTTGATTACCTGTTTACGCATATGAACGGCATTATGATGACGATCATACTCGTATTGTGCCTGTGACTTAGCAACTATAGGTGTATCGTGTGATGACATTATCCGATCACTCCCATCAAGTATACTACTGTAAAGATGAATACCCAAACTACGTCAATAAAGTGCCAATATAAAGCAGCTACGAAGAATTTAGGTGCATTATATAAGTTTAGTCCACGTTTAGCATTACGAATCATTAATGTTGCAATCCATACAAGTCCTAAACATACGTGGAAACCGTGTGTACCAACTAAAGAATAAAATGCAGTTGCGAAAGCAGATTGGTTAAATGTAAAACCAAGGTGCACATAGTGTTGGAATTCATAGATTTCAAGTGCTAAGAATCCAAGACCTAAAGCTAAAGTAATTGCTAACCAAGTTTGCATGCCTTTAAAGTTAAAGTTACGCATATGGTAAATTGCATATACAGATGTTAGAGATGATGTTAAAAGTAACATCGTCATTGCAAATGCTAAAGGTAATTCAAATAAACCTTGCGTTGTGAACTCCATGCCTGCTGGCCCTTTGTTCTTAAGCGCTAAGTAAGTAGCGAATAAACTTGCGAAAAGTACAACTTCACAGGCAAGGAAAATCCAGAAACCAACGACTTTATTTTTACCTTCCATCGTAGCTTGTTCAGGATGATCTGGCCAAGTATGAGGAGTAAATTTAGTATTGAAATCCATTATTTATTTCCTCCTTTGCCGTAAAGTTTTTCTTCAATTTCAATAATTTCTTCTTTGTGTAAGTGGAAGCCGTGGTCGTCCTTAATAGAACGGAAAATCATAGCACCAAATGTAATTGCTAGACCAATGATCAATACATAAATAGACCATGGCTTATCTGCATCTGGATTATAAAGAGCACCGAATGCCGCAATAAACAGACCCATGGAAATTACGAAAGGAATTGCAGAGTTGTTTGGCATATGGATATCACCTAATGGTTCAGCAAATGTAACTTCTTTATTACCTTCTTGTTTTTCAATCCACCATGGATCTAAACCACGTACAAGTGGTGTTTGACGGAAGTTATAGAATGGAATTGGTTGTGGAATTGACCATTCTAGTGTACGTCCATCGCCCCATGGATCGCGACCTGCTGGTTTGCCTTTGATGGACATTAAGCAGTTGATTACCATCATGATAACCCCTACACCCATCATTGCTGCACCGACAGTTGAAATATAGTTGAACTGATCCCAACCTTGACCTTCCATGTAAGTGAATACGCGACGTGGCATACCCATCAGACCTAGGAAATGTTGTAGGAAGAATGTTAAGTGGAATCCAATGAAGAATACCCAGAAAGTCCATTTTCCTAATGTTTCGTTTAACATACGGTTGAAGAAAATTGGCCAGTAGAAGTGCGCTGAACCAAATAAAGCTGTTACGATACCACCTACGATTACGTAGTGGAAGTGAGCAACGATAAAGTAAGAATCGTGTAGTTGGTAGTCAAGAGGTGCAGATGCTTGCATTACCCCTGTAACACCACCCGCAACGAATGACGGGATGAAACCAAGTGCATAAAGCATTGGTGTTGTAACTTTAATAGATCCGCCCCAAATAGTTAAGATCCAGTTGAACACTTTCATACCAGTTGGTACGGCAATTGCCATTGTTGCAACGGCAAAGATTGCGTTTGCTGTTGGCCCAAGACCAACTGTAAACATATGGTGAGCCCAAACCATGAACCCTAAGAAACCGATTAAAATTGTTGCGAATACCATTGAAGAGTATCCGAATAAACGCTTACGAGAGAACGCTGGAATAATCTCAGAGAATAAACCGAATGCTGGTAATACTAAGATATAAACCTCTGGGTGTCCGAAGATCCAGAATAAGTGTTCCCAAATAATTGTGTTACCACCCATAGTATGGTCAAAGAAGTTACCGCCAAACATACGGTCAAATAACATCATTAATAAACCAATTGTAAGTGGAGGGAATGCGAATAAAATTAAAGCACTTGATACAAGCGATGTCCAAGTGAATAATGGCATACGCATGAATGTCATACCAGGAGCACGCATTGTAATTATCGTAACGATAAAGTTAAGACCTGAAATTAATGTACCTGCCCCTGAAATTTGTAAACCAAGTACATAGAAGTCAATACCATGTCCTGGAGAATATAACGATAATGATGCATAAGAAGTCCAGCCCGCATCAGGAGCGCCACCCATAAAGAATGACAGGTGAAGGAATACTGCACCTAGGAAGAATAACCAGAACCCTAAAGAGTTCAGGAACGGGAATGCAACGTCACGCGCACCAATCTGTAATGGTACTAGCATGTTCATAAATGCGAATAGTAATGGAGTCGCTGCTAGGAATAACATTGTCGTTCCGTGCATTGTTAATAATTCATTGAAAAAACCTGCTGAAATGAAATCGTTATTTGGTTTCATTAACTGAATACGCATTAATAACGCTTCAAAACCAGCGATAGCGAAGAACAATGTACCGGCTAATAAATACATGACTGCTAATTTTTTATGGTCAACAGTAGTAATGTAATCCCAGACAGTTGCTCCAAAGCCCTTTTTCTGTGTGTATGAGCTCACAACTTTTACCTCCCTCAAAGTTTGTTACATAAAACTTAAAATTATTTTTCAACAGATAAGCTCATGATATATGTCGCAAGAGCATCAATTTGTTCGTCAGAAAGTTCACCATATTTATCTGTCATTAAGTTACCTGGTTTAAACTGTTCAGGATCCTTAATCCAAGCTTTTAGGCTCTCTTCATCATGATTTAAGAAACCAGCAACACGGTTACGGTCACCAAATGTCGTTAAGTTAGGACCTGGTGCACCACTAACTCCTGTACCAGAAATTGCGTGACAGCCTAAACAGCTGTTAGCAAATGTTGCTTCTCCAAGATCTGTTGAAGCTTTGTCAGCAACTTTACCTTCTGTTGCTTTCATTGCAGTTACCCATGCATCAAATGCTTCTGGGCTTAAAGCTTTAACTTTGAAGTCCATTAATGCGTGTGAAGGACCACATAACTCAGCACATTTACCATAGAAAACGCCATCTTTAAGGTCTTTCGATTCTTTATCGAATTCTAAGTAGAATTTGTTTAAGTTTTCTACGTTCGTATCCATTTTACCGCCCACAGCAGGAATCCAGAATGAGTGCTTTACATCGGCAGCTTTTAAGTTAAAGTAAACTTTTTGACCTGTTGGTACAACTAATTCTTGTGAAGTTACAATACCTTGGTTAGGGTATTCGAACTCCCACCAATATAATTTTGCAGTTACATTTACTGTAAGTGCTGTTTTGTTACCATCTTCATCTACTTCATCCATTGCAGCAACATCTGCAAATTTATAAGTAGCAGTAACAACTGGTACAGCTAAGATTAATAATAAAATAATTGGAATAACTGTCCAAATCACTTCAAGAGTGTGACTTCCTTCTACTTGCTTAGGAATCACATTTTCGCCAACTTTTGAACGGCGGAATTTTAAGAATGCAAGTAAATAGATAACAGATACGATTACTACCACTAACGTCATAATTCCAGTAGCTAACATTAATAGATTGAATTGTTCTTTACCTACTTGACCAGATGGTTTTAGTGCAGAAATATAATCTTCACCACAACCGGAAAGGAAAACCATCATCACTGCTAGAAGTGAAAAAAGACGCCATTTTTTAAGCCCTTTCATCATAGCTTAATTAAACCCCTCTTTCTTTGTTGTATTTTCATGTGTACCTAGGACATTAGTGCTGTCTATTTGAATTCTTTAGGAAAAGAAAGAATTCCTAAATTTAGCTAAACAACGCAAAAATTATGATGGATACAAATAGTATAGTCATATGATTCAACGAATAGATAAACATTTTATTTGCCCATTTCATATCATCTTTTGCGGTAAAGCCTTTAAAAGCTAGAATTAACCAGCCCAAGTTCAATGCAGTTGCAAGAATTAAGAAGCCAACCCCAAGCTCTGGTAAAAGGAAAGGTAACGGTAATAATAAAAGAATCCAGAATAACATCGAGTATTTCGTTCGTTTAAATCCCTTTACGACAGGTAGCATCGGTATATTAGCAGCACGGTATTCTTCAGTACGTTTCATCGCAAGCGCATAAAAATGCGGTGGTTGCCATGCAAACATGATAAGAAATAAAGCAAGTGCTCCTGGACCTAATGCAGGTTCAACAGCTGCAAATCCAATGACTGGTGGAATTGCTCCTGAAATACTTCCTACTACCGTGTTACTAACATGCTTCCTCTTAGACCACATTGAATATAGAACAACATAAGCAAATATTCCTGCTAATCCCCACATGCCGGCCGCAAACGATGCCGCAAATAACAAAATTTCACCTACAATTAAAAATGAGAGGGCAATGGTCAATACAAAATTCGGCTTAAATCTACCTGTTACTGTCGGTCTTGCCTTCGTTCTTTTCATGATTGGATCTATATCCTGGTCAATGAAGTTATTCATTGCACCTGAGCCACCAATTATGAGTGCCGCTCCCAGCATGGTGAACAATATGACATCTAACTCTTGCAAGAAATGTCTACTAGTAAATTGAAATGCCAGCCATATCCCTGTAAACGTTGTGACAAGATTCGAGTTAACGATTCCAATTTTTATCAGTGCTAAGAAATCTTTTACAACAGATGTTGATTCTGGTCCAGTATTTCTAGTAGCCGACAATGCACGACCGTTTGACATGTTACCTCTCCTTTCATTTTTGTAAGCATATTCCGCTACAATTACTATAGCGAAATTTGCGATTGATTTCTAGACATTAAGTGAAATTTAGATGAAGTTGTAAAAATTAGTTTTGTCTAGAAATATAATTAAAAACAACATATCTATAGTAAAACATTTTCTAAAATGAATTGTGAAGGTTAAAGCACGAAATTATGAACAATTTGTGAAATGGATTCGACATCTAAAACTCCCTTCTCTTTACAAGTTGTTTTTTACCTGTATTTTCGATATTATCTAGTAGCAGAAACATTACTTTCATGTAATGTTGATAGATAAAGTAGGTGACTCATTTTATGCAACACAACAGGTATATGAAGTGGTTTGCTGTTGCCGCTACAGTTGGAATGCTCCTTATTTTACTTGGTGGAGCACTTGTTACCAAAACAGATAGTGGCTTAGGCTGTGGTCGAAATTGGCCTGATTGCAATGGTTCTCTTATTCCAAAAGAAATTACACCAGAAGTTTTAATTGAATTCTCACATCGTCTTGTAACTGGAGTCGTATCTATTTCAATTCTTGTGTTAACAATTTGGACATGGCGTAAACTCGGTCATATTCGTGAAGTAAAACTATTAGGTTTCCTAGCGATGTTCTTCTTAATCGCGCAAGCTCTCATTGGCGCAGCTCAGGTATTGTGGGGACAAGGTGACTTTATATTAGCCCTCCACTTCGGAATTTCCTTAATTTCTTTTGCTGCTGTTCTTCTTCTCTCTATGATTGTATTTGAAGTGGATCGAAAATTTGATGCAGTTAACGTTTTTATTGGAAAAAAATTACGCTGGCACACGATTGCTGTCACAATTTATTCTTATTTAGTCGTTTATACAGGTGCGCTTGTACGCCATACGGATTCTAGTTTAATATGTCCTGATTGGCCGTTCTGTTACAACGAAACACCTCTAGCACCTCTAAATAATATGTATGAATGGGTGCAGATGGGGCACCGCTTAGCTGTTCTTATCTTTTTCATTTGGATTGCATACATAACTTGGCATGCTGTAAAAGAATATAAAAATCAACGTGTTATTTACTATGGTTGGGTGATTGCTTTTATTATAGTAATTTTACAGGTAATTGCTGGTATGTTAGTAGTCCTAACTAAATTAAATTTAATTGTCGCATTATTACATTCATTATTTATCTCAATTTTATTCGGTCTACTTTGCTACATGATAATGCTAGTTGCACGTAGCAATTATAATGAAAAAAATAAATAATACTAGAAAAAGATTCGTGCTATTAAATGACGAATCTTTTTTTGTTTTTCTATCTAAAATACCCCCGCTAAATCATTTACTCACCTCAGCAGGCCATTTGTACATATGATGAATCAAGATAAATTGTCAAAAAATAGACATAATGACATATAAAAAGGGTAATAGATCGCTAGTAAAAGCGCTCCATTAACCCTTTTTCATTACCTATTATTCAATTTCAATTAACAAATCACCTGTTGAAATCGCATCGCCTGCACTTGCATAGACCTCTTTCACAATCCCATCTTTTGGTGCTTGGACGGTTGTTTCCATTTTCATGGCCTCCGTAATTAGCAGGTGGTCTCCTCGTTTCACTTGACTGCCCTTCGATACCACTACCTTTAACACAGTTCCTGGCATTGTGGCACCGATTTGATTAGGATTGCTTGGATCTGCCTTTAACGCTATACTGCCATCCACCTCAACCGTCATATCTTGAATCACAAGTTCACGAGATTGACCGTTTAGCTCAAAGTAAATGACGCGTGTTCCATCGTGCTGTGGCTCACCGATAGAGACTAGTTTTATAATCAGCGTTTTACCTTTTTCGATTTCGACCTCGATTTCTTCCCCAAGCTTTAATCCATAGAGGAAGGTCGGTGTATCCAATACCGAAATATTGCCAAAGGAGTCCACTGTTTTGGCGTATTCTTCAAATACTTTTGGATAGAGTGCATAAGCGAGTACATCTTTCTTCGTGACTGGACGATTTAATTTGTCCTCCAACACTGCTTTCAACTGCTCGAAATGGACAGGCTCTAGTAGTTCACCCGGACGTACTGTGATCGCTTCACGGTCCTTTAACACAACCTTTTGCAGTGCCTCAGGGAAGCTGCCGTGTGGTTGTCCTAAATATCCTTGGAAGAACTCAATGACAGAGTCTGGGAAGTCGATCGTTTGCCCTCTTGTTAAGACTGTCTGTTCGTCTAATTCATTTTGCACCATAAATAATGCCATATCCCCGACTACTTTTGAGGATGGAGTAACTTTAACAATATCACCAAATAGAAGGTTCACGCGAGAATACATGCGTTTCACTTCCTCCCATCTATCGCCAAGGCCAACTGCTTTTGCCTGCTGCTGTAGATTACTGTACTGACCGCCTGGCATTTCATGCACATAAATTTCAGAATGCGGGCTCATCATGCCACTTTCAAAATCCTTATAATAGTGACGTACATCCTCCCAATAGTAGGATAGCTCTTCTAATGCATCAATATCGGCACGGACTGCACGGGAACCGCCCTTCATCGCATAATACAGGGAGTTCGCACTTGGCTGTGACGTTAAGCCCGCCATCGAACCGAGGGCTGTATCGATAATATCTACGCCTGCTTCAATGGCTTTGGCATATAGATAAATACCGTTTCCGCTTGTGTCGTGTGTATGCAAGTGGATTGGCAAACTTGTTGTCTCTTTTAACTCGGAAATTAAACGATACGCTGCTTCTGGTTTTAATAAACCAGCCATATCTTTAATGGCTAAAATGTGAGCACCTGTTGCTTCTAGCTCCTTCGCCATGTCCTTATAATATTGCACCGAATATTTCGCACGTGTATCATCCAAAATATCGCCTGTGTAACAGATGGCTGCCTCGGCAATTTTCCCTGATTGACGTGCCGCATCAATGGCTGTTTCCATCCCTTTTATCCAGTTTAAGCTATCGAAAATACGGAACACATCAATTCCTGATGCCGCTGATTCTGCGATAAATTCACGGATTAAATTATCAGGGTAGTTGGTATAGCCTACCGCATTGGCCCCACGCAGTAACATCTGGAATAGCACATTTGGTACCTGTTCACGCAGCTTCGCAAGGCGCTCCCATGGATCTTCTTTTAAGAAACGATAGGCCACATCAAATGTTGCCCCTCCCCACATTTCGAGCGAGAAGAAATTATGCATCAGGCGCGCTGTGGCGTCTGCAATTTGGAACATATCCTGTGAACGTACACGTGTTGCCAGTAAGGATTGGTGTGCATCTCGGAACGTTGTATCGGTAAGCAGTACATCTTCCTGTGCCTGAATCCATTTCACAAACCCCTCTGCTCCTTGGGCATCTAGAATTTGCTTTGTTCCTGCTGGTGGCACAATGAATGAATCCACTTTTGGCATGCCCGGCTGTACAAAAATTGGCTTGGCCTTCTTTTCTACCCCTGGGAAGCCATTTAATGTCACATTGCCAATATAGCTTAACAGCTTTGTCCCACGGTCCTTGCGCACAGGGAAATGAAATAGCTCAGGTGTAGTATCGATAAAGCTTGTATCGAAGGCACCTGTTAAAAACTTCTCATGCGTCACCACATTATTTAAAAACGGAATATTTGTTTTGACCCCGCGAATACGGAATTCTTTTAAGTTACGGTCCATTTTCGCAGCAGCTTCTTTAAACGACATTCCTGATGTTGAAATTTT